>JAFAAT010000252.1 GCA_023426425.1 Bacteroidota bacterium
CCTTCTGCACCAAAGTCCAACTTTGCAGTGCCTGGTCTCTACTTCTACGACAGCCAGATAGTAGAAATAGCTAAGAACATTAAACCCTCACCTCGTGGGGAGCTTGAAATCACTGATGTGAACAAAACTTACCTTGAGATGGGCAAGCTGGAAGTGGGGGTTCTTGACCGCGGTACAGCCTGGCTGGATACTGGCACTTTTGATTCACTAATCCAGGCCGGACAGTTCATCGAGGTCATTGAAAAACGCCAGGGACTGAAGGTTGGTTGCATAGAGGAAATTGCCTACAACAAGGGCTGGATTGACGAAGACCTGATGAAGCAACATGCAAAGACCTATGCAAAGTCTGGTTATGGCGCATATCTGAACAATTTGCTCCGCAACAAGTCTGTCACGGCCGCAGGGTAATTCCCGCAGCCCTATTTTACAGGCCAGTCGGAAACTGACGTATTTAGCCTGTGCTTCTGGCGCAAAGCGCACAGGTCGAGGGTCATTCCAATTCTTAGTTTTGAACCAAACTAATGAAGATGGAACATGTGAATCTTGCAGAAGGCATAGAAGTCTACTCCATGCCGGCAAAATCATTCCCCGACTGTGTGCTTGAAGCGCATCAGGCATTACATGGTATAGTCCCCTTCGATGGCAAAAGAAACTACTTCGGCTTATCCAGACCTGAACATGGCACCATCGTGTATAAAGCCGCGGCTGAAGTACTGCCTTCCGACCCGGCGTTCAGTGAGTTAGCCCGCCAGACCATACCAGAAGGTGAGTACCTGGGCATCAGGGTCGAAGACTTCAGAAACGACATCAAAGCCATCGGCGAAGCCTTCCAGGAATTAATCCATAGACCCGGCATTGACCCGGAAGGTTATTGCGTAGAGTGGTACCAGAACAATGACACAGTAGTATGCATGGTTAAACTAGCGGCTTCCCCTGCCCCATCGACCCTGGATACACAAAAAAAAGCGACCCTCTCTTAGAAGAGAAGGTCGCCAGGCGCGCTGAATAAACGAAATTAACGGCCTTGCTTTTTGTCAATTATTGCTCCGATACCTGTTCCGGCACCGGCACCTAATACGCCACCGATGATTGCACCAGCACCGCGATTTTTCTTGTTAATAATGGCACCAGCTGCTGCACCTACACCGGCACCAACTACAGCACCTTTGGCTTTAGCACTCCAGCCCTTCTTCTCCTGTTGTGGCACTACTACCGGAGCTGGCTCCTGGTAAACAGGTGCTGGTTCATAGACAGGTGTATTGGAAGCCTGTGCTACACCACCGTTTCCAGCAGAGGATGAAGAACTACTGGTAGCAGTGCTTCTCTTCTTTGTAGTTGTCTTTGCTTTAGCCACGGTTTTCTTTGGAGTTGACTTCTTTTTTGCAGTGGCTTTAGGCTTAGGAGTTTCTGCATTCACTGCGTACTCTTCTGAATTAATCATCTGAGGTATCACGAATTGCATCCGCGCCATTTCATTCATGGAGTCAATTACCTGCTGTCTCACCATTTCTATTTTCATAGAGTCAATGGTCTTCTGCTGAGCCTGTACGGTAGCGTCCTTTTCAGTGATAGAAGCGGTGTTGCAGGAAGCCATCACCGTTATTGCTGCTATACCAAGGATAGATAGTGTCTGTTTCATAAAATTCTGTTTATGGGCTACATTGTTTAATATGAGGGCTATAAAGCGATTAGTGTGCCAGATTCAGGCAGGAAGGCCACTTAGTGAGATATTTAACACAGGTGTTAAGTTGCTGCCAAAAGCAAACGGTACAGTAACTTAGTATGCGATCAGCGAAACACTACCCCCTGCGGCCATATTTGAGAAGCATGCGCAACTGTACATGCAGAGACACATGGACGTGTCTGCCTATAGCTCCCTTCTACTTCAGTTCTGCAATACGATACCAAAGGAAAACGCCAGGGTTCTGGACCTTGCCTGCGGACCAGGAAACATAGCGGCGTTTCTACTGGAACAGAAGCCGGAGTTTCGTTTGCTTGGTATAGACATAGCTCCCTCTATGATCAGGCTGGCAAAACAGAACAACCCAACTGCTGAATTTGAAGTAATGGATTGGTCGCAGATAGCTGAACCAGGCCATTGTTTTGACGGAGTAGTATGTAGTTTTTTGTTGCCCTATCTTCAGAAATCAGAGACTAAAACTCTGTTCGCTATGATCAGTGCCGCCCTTCGGGACGATGGGGTAGTTTATCTGAGCTTCATAGAGGATTCGTACACCAATTCAGGTATTCAGACCAACTCTGCCGGAGACAGGGTTTACATGTATTACTATACTCTAGAAGATATTGACGATCTGCTTGCAGGCACTGGCTTACAGAAGTTTCAGTGCGAGAGGAACCCCGGTACAAATGGAACGACTGCTGTGAAAGAGATCATGATGTTACTTCGCAAAGGCCGTGATGCACAAGGGACCGAAGCGCCCCCTGGGCTAAAAGATATATGATTCCTGTTCCAGTGCAGCTGATGCTAGTCTCCGTCGCGCATCTCTGGTGTTAAAAGATTGCGTTTTTGTAAACCGCTTCATTCCCATCAGCATCATCCTTTGTTCATCTCCCTCTGCAAACGAGTTAATTGCGTTCTTTCCGGCATGCATGATACGATCCGATGCATCTGCTATAAATGTCCGGGTTGCATCCATGGCTAATGATGCACGTCGATGGTGTGACTCGTGCATTTTCATACTACGCAGCAACATGCTTTCTGCCTGGAAAGTGTCATTCAACATGTCTGCCAGGTACATCAGAATTTCCTGCTCATCGCTGATCTTCATCATGAGCTTTTGTACAGCGGCACCTGCACACATCAGGATCGCTTTTTTGAAATTAGCAACTGCCTTCTGTTCAGCAGCAAATGGTGCATCGTCCTCACCAAAGTCTGGAATGCTCATGAGTTCTTTAGACACGGCCATAGCCGGACCCATAATATTGATCCGGTTCTTCATGGCTCTTTTGAGATACATATCCAGTGTAAGCAACCTGTTGATCTCATTAGTACCCTCAAAAATTCTGTTGATCCTGCTGTCCCTGTAGGCGCGGGAGATATTATAATCATCCATGTACCCATTGCCTCCATGGATCTGCACACCTTCATCCACTACGAAGTCGAGGGCTTCGGAGCCAATCACTTTCAGCATGGCACATTCAATGGCAAACTCTTCGGCAGCAGCCAGCAGACTTTCACCGCCTGATGATTCACCAGAATCTATGCTGCGTTCTTTCTCGTCGATCCATGCAGCTGTACGGTACAGAACTGTCTCGGCAGCAAAACTGCGGATAGTCATTTCTGCAAGCTTATGTTGAATAGCACCGAAGCTGGCAATAGAAGTCTTGAATTGCTCCCGGTTCTTAGCATAGTGTATAGAAGTAGAGAGCGCCCGTTTTGCTCCGCCCAGTGCAGCCGCACACAGCTTTAGCCGGCCAATATTCAGGATATTGAAGGCAATTATATGCCCTCGCCCTATCTCTCCAAGCAGGTTCTCCGCAGGTATTTTACAATCTTCAAAAAATACCTGTCGTGTGCTTGATCCTTTGATGCCCATTTTGTGCTCTTCTGTGCCGAGGCTCAGTCCCGGTGCATCTTTCTCTACGATGAAAGCTGAGAACTTGTCGCCGTCGACTTTGGCGAATACCGTAAATACATCTGCAAATCCAGCGTTTGTAATCCAGATTTTCTGGCCGTTGAGGATGTAGTATTTACCGTCTTCAGTAAGCTTTGCGGTGGTCTTAGCTCCCAATGCATCAGAACCTGAGCCAGGCTCTGTAAGCGCATAGGCACCTTTCATCTCACCCGAGGCAAGCTTAGGAATGTATTTGTTCTTCTGGGCCTCAGTACCAAAATAGAGTATGGGAAGCGATCCGATGCCATTGTGAGCGGCCATTGCTACGGCAAAAGAATGCCCTCCACCAAGGCGTTCATTGATCAGAGTGGCCGTAACAAAGTCTTTTCCCAACCCGCCAAGGTTTTCAGGAAAAGCAGCACCCAACAAGCCAAGCTCACCGGCCTTGTCCAGCAATGACTGCATCAGCCCCTCCTCCTGTCGATCGAGTGCTTCGATATTCGGTAGCACTTCTTTTTCCAGGAATTCGTCGCACATCTGAAGGATCATCTGTTGCTCTTCATTGAAGTCTTCAGGGGTGAATGTGTCTGCAGGAGTGCTGGTGTTCACGAGGAAGCCACCTCCGATTATACGCGACTGGGTGCTGGTATCCATAGTCAGGTTTGTTTATGATAAATCTAACGAAAATGAACCAGACCAGGCTAAATTATGATGCCACTGCAGGTAAGGAATTTTTACTTTTACTGATTCATGAGCACTGCTGCATCAGGTTATATTTCGCTGGACCGGGGCCGATTGCACTACCTGAAGTTTGGGAGGGGAAGGAGAATTCTGCTTGCGTTTCATGGGTATGGCAATAATGCCAACCTGTTCCAGGTCTTTGAAAGGCATCTTGCAGAAGAGTTTACCATCCTCAGCTTTGACTTACCACATCATGGTCGCAGCGACTGGGAAGAAGGTGTATTGCTCCATAAAAAGGACCTGACAGACCTGGTAAAGCAAGTATGCGCAACATTTGGAGTACAAAAGGTTGCTCTTGCGGGCTATAGCATGGGCGGCCGTGTTTGTCTTACGATTGCCGAACTGCTTCCAGAGAGCGTAGATAAAGTATTACTCATAGCCTCGGATGGCCTCGTATTCAACCCACTCTATTTCTTCGTGACGAAAACGATGATAGGTAAACGGATCTTCAGAAGCTTTCTCACAGATTCCCGGCGTTACATGAAACTGGTAGAATGGCTGCGGAAAAAGGAATGGATTGATCCTTCGCGATACAGGTTCGCTATGTATTACCTCGAATCGGAGAGCGACAGGTCTTTCCTGCTCAGGGTCTGGCCTTCCATGAGTCTGATCATTCCCAATATGAAACGCCTTAAGGCTGCGATCAACAAATACCACCTGCCAGTATTTATCTTTATGGGTGCTTATGACAGGATCATCCCTGTCCCTCATGCCAAACGGTTTTCAAAAGACCTGCGCAGCGTGCAGTTGTTTGTACTGGATAAGGGACACAGAGTGTTTGACTCAGACAGTTTACCTCAAATGGCCAGGTGCCTGATCACCGGAACATGCTGACACTAGTGATTCTTACCTGGATATTGACCATAGGATATGGTGTGCTTATGCTGGTGTATGCCAGGGGCTGGCGGAGCACAAAGGAAAGATTTGTACCAGCCAACCAGGTGCCCACCACAAAAATTACGGTGATAATCCCTGCCAGAGATGAAGAAAAGAATATTGGTAGCTGTTTAAGTTCTATCCTTTCGAATGACTATCCGTCTGAGCTCCTGGAGGTGATTGTCATAGATGACCACTCCACAGACAGAACTTTTGAGATTGCTGCCGGAGCGGGCGAAAATGTGAAAGCGTTCAGGCTAAGTGAGCTCCTGAAGCCGGAAGAGACACTGACCGCATATAAGAAGAAGGCCCTGGAGAAGGCGATCTCCTTTGCAGTAGGTGAACTAATAGTCACCACTGATGCGGACTGTATAGTCCGTCCTACCTGGTTAAGACAAATTGCAGCTGTCTTTGAAAAGGACAAGCCGGTGATGATTGCAGGCCCGGTAGCTTTCAACAATGATGGTCGCATCGTGTCGATATTTCAGTCGCTGGATTTTATGTCTATGCAGGGTATAACAGCTGCTGCAAATACACTGGGGCTTGGCAATATGAGCAATGGTGCCAACCTGGCCTTCAGTAAGGCTGCGTTTCATGAGGTGGGTGGCTATAGAGGGATAGATCATTTGGCCTCAGGGGACGACTTTCTCCTGATGATGAAAATGGCAAAAGCCTATCCGGGAAGAATTTCGTACCTGAAATCTCAGGATGCGATCGTGCACACTGAACCACAACCTGACTGGACTTCGTTTTTAAATCAACGTATCCGGTGGGCATCGAAGTCGGGTAAGTATGATGATAAGAAACTGACCGCGATACTTGGTTTAGTGTACGTGTATAACCTGATGTTCCTGGTGTTGTTCATCCTCGGCTTTGGGGAACCTTTGTTTTTTAACCTGCTGATTGGCTTCCTGTTAGTGAAAACATCGGTAGAGCTATACTTCCTGGTACCGGTGGCTGGGTTCTATAAAAAGGAGCGGGAGCTACTTTGGTTTCCACTCTTGCAGCCGCTACACATACTTTATATAATAGTAGCCGGCCTGCTGGGATTTGTTGGGGTATATCAATGGAAAGGGAGGAGGGTGCGATAAGCTACCCCAGGAAGAGAAACACAGTAGGTTTCTTTTCCAGCACGGGCTGGGCTGCACCCCATTCGCCCACAGTTTTAGTCTTGATCATTTGACCTGATCCGGTGATGTCCTGAGCGATGCAAAGCCGGGTTGATTTCTGGCAATGCCTGAGTAGTTCGTTTAAGAGCTGATTATTGCGATAGGGAGTCTCGATGAAGATCTGGGTTTGCTGTTCCTTACGCGAAACCTGTTCCAGGTGTTTTATTCTTTGAGATCTTGCAGGTTCCTTTACGGGCAGATATCCCTGGAAGCTGAAGCTTTGCCCGTTCAGACCTGAGGCCATCAGCGCAAGCATCAGTGAGTTAGGACCTACCAAAGGCACCACTTCGGCGCCCATTTGTTGAGCTACTGCAACGACATCAGCACCGGGATCAGCAATGCCCGGACAGCCGGATTCGCTCATCAGGCCGATGCTATGACCTGCTTTTAGCCATTGGCGCAACGTCTTCAGATCGGCGCCGGAATGTTTATCTATTTCTGAGAACTGAAGTTCATCAATGACTATAGATGGATGAAGCGCTTTTAGAAACCTTCTTGCCGTGCGCAGGTTCTCGACCATAAAATGCCTGAGGTTTGCAGTACCTGAGGCAACCTCGGGAGATAAAGTTGTGAGCGCACCGTCGGCAATTGGGACTGGAATGAGTATCAGCTTTGCGGTTTCCATTAGGCGTAAAAATAGATTTTCTCCACCGTAGTTTTGTCCTATGATACTACCAGATGCATTTTACCAGCGACCGGATGTGGTGGCGATAGCCAGGGAACTCCTGGGGAAAGTGCTTGTTACAAGTTTTGATGGGTTGATAACGTCTGGGCTGATTGTAGAAACTGAAGCCTATGCTGGCGCAGGCGACAAGGCTTCACACGCATTTGGTAACAGACGAACAAGACGCACTGAAGTGATGTTTGGACATGGAGGTGTGGCTTATGTCTATTTCTGTTATGGAATACACCATTTGTTTAATGTAGTAACTAATGTGGAGCATACCCCGCATGCGATCCTGATCAGGGCGGTGGAACCGCTGGAAGGAATAGAGATCATGCTTGAGCGAAGGAAGAAGACAAAGTTAGAACCTTCTTTGACTGCGGGACCGGGAGCGATGAGCCAGGCGTTGGGGATACACACCCGGCATACAGGGTTGAGCCTGCAGGGGCCGGAAATATTTATTGAAGACAGGAAGATTGAAGTACCGGGCGCAGATATTGTTGCAGGCACCAGGGTGGGTGTGGCTTATGCCCAGGAAGATGCCATGCTACCGTTCCGTTTTTCGATCAGAGGGAACAGGTATGTGAGCAAAGGCAAAGGATTGTAGTACGATCTTTCAGGGTTGCTGTAAACGAAAAGAGGTTGTCCATAACGGAGCAACCTCTCTAATTTTTTGAATACTATATATGTCTTAGAACTTAGGACAAGCAAAGTTGTACTGAGGACCTCTTTCGCGCTTGTTGATGCAACCATTGAAGGTAAGGCTGATTTCATAGGCGCCGTTACCGTTAGTAGCAGGTGTAAAGCTTGAGATGTTTACGTCGTAGCTGATACCCAGTTGCATTTTTGACCATTCGAAGGCGACATATGGAGAAATGGCATCACCGTAGCGGTACCAGCCACCCAGGTAAAGAATTGTGCTCTTGGAGAACTCAGGATCATAGCCAGGATTGAGTACGAAGCCTGTAGCAGCGCCGAGGACAACTTCACGTGCAGCAGCCTGCTCCTGGTAAAGCGCACTTGCGTAGAGCACCATGTTTTCATTCAGGTCGAATGAACCGCCGAGGTAGGCTGAGTATCTGCGGGAGATAGTTTTATCGCCGGATCCACCACCTTCGAGCAGGAATGTTTCTACGGGCGTGGTAAGGTGGTACACAGAGAAGCCTGCATATGCGGTAGCGTATTCAGAAACCCGGCCGCTATACATTAAACCCGCGTTGAAGTCGGGGTAGGTAAGGTCGGTATTACCTATTGCCTCCTTAGTGGTATAGGGAGTGCCACCTGTAGCGGGATCGAACTGATCTTCAAATTTCAGCAGGTTGAAATCAATACTTTTTTGCACCAGTGCACCCTGTACGCCTAAAGAGATGTAGTGGTTTTTCTCTGCGCCAAGGGCTTTGTGATAGGCGGCAGAAATACCTGCTGTCATGTTGGTCAGGGCTCCCAGACCGGAACGATCGTAGAGGACAAGGAGACCTACACCGACTGCATCTCCATTGTTTAATTTTCCTTTCATTGTAGCCATATCATAAGATATAGCACCAGTGATGTAGGGATTATTGGAAACACTGTACCATTGGGTACGATAGTTGGCTGTCAGACGAAGATCACACTGTGTAAGGCCGGTAAGCGCCGGGTTTAAAGTAAGAGGCGAGGCAAAATATTGGGTAAAATGCACATCCTGAGCTTTAACCGAGCTAACAAGCATCAATGCCGCACTTAATCCTAGTAATATTTTCTTCATCGAAAAATCTTTTTGTAGATAGTTTAATTGATTTCTGCACCCAAAATAAGGATATTCTCTTTATTATGCAAGACAGTTTTTTTTGAAATAAAGTTGGCGGTTCATGATTGTGTCTTGTCGCCGTATGCAAGGTCGCCTGCATCACCCAGGCCGGGTACAATATAGCCGCGTGCTGTAAGCTCATCATCGATGGCTCCAGCCCAGATATGCGCTTCGGGAAACCTGCGCTCTACATACTCGATGCCGACAGTGCATCCAATGGCTGTAACTATGTGAATCTGAGAAGGCTTCCCGGTTTCAGTCAGGGTTTGCAAAGCCAGTACAAGGGAGGCACCGGTAGCCAGCATGGGGTCGGCAATGATCAGGGGCCGACCTTCAATCCCCGGACTGGTGACGTAATGCTGGGCGATTTCGAAGGTACCATCCCGGTGGTGTTTACGGTATGCGGCAATAAAGCTGTTGTCGGCCTGATCGAAGTAGCTGAGCAGTCCATTGTGTAGAGGCAGTCCCGCCCGGAGGATTGTTGCGAGAACCGGCTGTTGAACCAGTTCCTTACACGTGGCTTCGCCAAGCGGAGTCTGGACAACCACTTCCCTGTAGGGCAACATTTTACTGATTTCGTAGGCGCTGATTTCACCGATCCTTTCGAGGTTTCGGCGAAAGCGCATGCGGTCGGAGTGGATAGAAGTGTCTCTGATTTCCCTGACCCATTGGCTTAGAATGGTGTTGTAGCTGCTGAGGTTAGTAACCATACATCTACAAAGTAATAAAATTAATGTTCAGAATACAATGTTCAGTTGCCTGGAAGTACAGAAGGAAATTATAGCCCGAAAACGGATGGTGAACAGGTTTGCAGAGTGCTGCGCCCGTGGAAACGGATGGGTACGGAATAGAAGCGGCGTTGGAGGCGGGCAAAAAGCAAGCAGGCCTGGCGGGTATTAAACGGGGGAACGACGGGGGTAGGGCGGAGGTATTTACGGTGATCTCTATGAAGTCTCTATAAGGTCCCTATAAGGTCTCTATAAGGT
>JAFAAT010000258.1 GCA_023426425.1 Bacteroidota bacterium
GATAAAAACAGTGCAGCGGTCTATAAACCGTGAGACTAACCAGATGTCGGGTGTGATTACAGAATCGCTACGCAACATTGAGCTGGTGAGAAGCCTGGGACTCACTTTTCCTGAGATACGAAGGCTCCGTCTGCAAACCCAGCGGATTTATGAGCTTGAGATGGAGAAAACAAAGCGTGTACGCACTCTTTCCTTCCTGCAGGGAACTACGCTGAATGTTCTAAAGCAAAGTATTCTGTTCATTTTGCTCTGGCTCATTTTCAGCGAGGTTTTGAGTACGGGGGAACTGATTGCGATGCAGTTTATTTCTACATCGATTTTCGGTCCGCTCCAGGACCTTGGCACCCTCATTCTGGGCTATCGTGAGGTTGAAGCGTCCGTAAGTGCATTCGACCGGCTAATGCAGCGGCCCATAGAGCGTCGTCCTGAACAACCCGTGGATACTGGTCCTATTTCGGAGATCCGTTTTGAACATGTAGTGTTCAGACATCAATCAGCTACGCGCAATGCGCTGGATGGCGTTAGCTTTAAGGTAGAGAAGGGAGAAACGATAGCTTTTGTTGGTCCTTCAGGATCGGGTAAGTCTACTCTGGTGAAGTTGCTTGTCGGACTTTATCGGCCAGTCAGTGGTAGGATATTCTTCAACGGGGTAGCGTCTGCCGAAGTGCGGTATAACGTATTGCGAAGGCAAATGGGTTTTGTGACTCAGGATACGCAACTCTTTGCGGGTACCATAAAGGAGAATATGTTGTTTGTAAAAGCCGATGCTACGGATGCGCAGATTACCGCTGCGCTTTATCAGGCCTCGTGCGAGTCATTACTGGAGCGTAGCGAGAAAGGTATTTATAGTGTAGTGGGTGAAGGCGGAATGAAGCTTTCCGGTGGAGAAAAGCAGCGTATATCTATTGCCCGTGCACTTCTGCGTCAGCCTGCGCTTTTGATCTTTGACGAGGCAACTTCTGCATTGGATTCTCTGACTGAGGAGGAAATTACAACCACTATCCGGGATGTATCAGGAAGTGGTGCGCGAATTACATTGTTGATTGCACACAGACTTTCGACGATTATGCATGCGGACAGGATATATGTGCTGGAGAAGGGGCGTATTTCTGAAACTGGTACTCACCATCAGTTGCTGGAAATGAAGGGCCTCTATTACGCTATGTGGAGGCAGCAGATCGGTGAACAGAGGGGTCCATAAAGAGAGTTTATTAGTATTGATGCCCTTGAATTACCAGAACGTGAAATCTGTTGCAAATCTTACCCAATAAAAATATACATCTATCTGATTATCATTGAGGGTTTTAGGATTTTTTTGATGAGCTTAGATATATGGTAAGGCATGGTTTTTTGAAAACTAGCCTGAAAAACACAGGATTATGGAAACGAATAGAAATTTCAGCGGAAGACATAACGAGCGGAGTGATAATGGCAGACAGATGCTGAACGTGAGTCATCTCTGTGAAAAATATGATGTAGGAAGGAATATAGTCATGGATGCTTTCGAGCGTTGTGGCAACAATCCTGCTAAAGTAGAAGAATATCTTTCTGAACGCACTGGCCGCGGTAGAGGCAGCCTTGGGGGTGATCCTGGCATGGGTGCGCCTAAATAGGCTCCGGTCGTTGCAATACTGTCGAAGGGATTGTCATGAGGACAGTCCCTTCTGTTTTTAAGCTCTATCGTATAGACTTGAATAGTTTTTGGGCCAAGGGGCCCACAACCGGAACTGCTTTTTCCTTCCCGTCGACAGCTGCAAACAGTCCGATCAGCCACATTACCAGTAGAATTGCCCCTAAGATTCCAATAATCCATTTACTTTCACCTGTCGGCCAAAAGGTGACGGCTGCGATGAAGTTTAAGGTGATAGAAAGCAAGTGAAGTAATAATGTCTGCCGTAGGTGAAAAGCTGTCAGTTTATCGTGTGATTGTGGAAAAATTGCAAATCGAGCAATAAGCCAGCCAATCAAGGTGATGTAACAGACTACAGCCCCGGTTTTGGGGTTGTCGGGTGAGCCCAGGTATGGTTCTGATTTGTTCATGTCATAAAATGTGTAAAATCTGTTCCGTCAGTCTTTAACGAAGTGGCCTCTCCAAAGCAAAATTCCGGTTGTACATTTTGAAATCTTAATCATCTTAGTATCTTTATACGATAATAAAACCTTGATGAAAAAGTTACTTCTGTCTACCCTTGTTGTGATGATTGCCGCTTTTGGCCTTGTGAGCTGTAACAATGGTGATTATGATACTGACCCGGATACCGATAATAGTCATATACTTAACCCACTGGATCCCAAGAACCAGCCAGGAAATGGTCTGCACACTATGGCGGCTACGATCAATGGGGAGTGGAAAGGCTTTAAATTTGCTACGTTCGTAGATACGATGTCGGGCACTGCATCACAGCGATTCCTTTTTGGGATGAACCAGGTGGGAGGTTTTTCGGAGCAACTCAGCTTTAGCTTTTCAGATTTCAAAGGATCGGGTACGTACCGCAGAAATGATACCATCAAAGAAATTTCGGGTGATTACTGGCGGGGTGATTTTTTTGATTTGAACAGTATTGAGAACTTTGCTGCTGATTCCTGGACTCCCGGATGGTTGGAACTTACGATTAATGATGAAGGTAACGATAAGTTTCGCGGTACCTTTAGCGGCAGGTTTTACAAGATAGATGGATTCGATGTAGACACCACCCAGTTTGTCGAAATTACAGATGGGAAGTTCTATGTAGGCAAGAACTTTGAGCTATAAAACTAGTGTTTATTAATAAAACGAGAATGGCTGCCCCTCGGGCAGCCATTCTCGTTTTAGTTTCGAGGTGTTCTTATTAAACTACTTCTTCATACACCTGGATTTCGTTGTATAACGTGTCGCGCTCTACAGGCAGTTTTCCAACTGCAGCAATGAGGTCACATAGTTCTTCTGTAGTAAGCGAAGGTCTTTGCTCTTCCGCACCGGCCATTGAATAGATCTTAGTGGTATCGTCTATGGTGCCATCGAGGTCATTCACACCGAAGGCTAGCGTAAGCTGTGCAGATTGCCTGCCCAGCATCGGCCAATAGGCTTTAAGATTCCTGAAGTTGTCCATAAAAATGCGTGCAATGGCATACATGCGCATATCCTCAATGACCGACACCTCAGGTACATGGCTCATGTCGTTATCTCCATTCCTGAACTTGAGGGGAATGAAGCAGTTGAACCCACCGGTCTTGTCCTGAAGCTGCCTGAGCTTGCTCATGTGATCGACTCTGTGCCAATACTGCTCCACGTGTCCGTAAAGCATAGTAGCATTTGAATGCATTCCCAGGTTATGAGCTGCTTCATGGATTGCCAGCCACCCTGCTCCGTCTACTTTATCTGCACAAATTTGCTCGCGCACCTCGGGATGAAAGATTTCTGCTCCGCCACCGGGAAGAGATTGCAGTCCTGCATTCTTCAAGCGTTGCATGCCCTCCGCTACGGAAAGCTTTGCCTTCCGGAACATGTATTCTAACTCTACGGCAGTAAACCCTTTGATATGCAAATCTGGTCTGTGAGCTTTGATGTCTGCAATGAGCTCGCAGAAAAACTCAAGGTTCATCTTAGGGTGTACGCCCCCTACGATATGTACCTCTGTGACCGGTTCGCTGTCGTATTTACGAACGATGTCTAGCATCTGCTCTTTAGTGAGCTCCCATCCTTCGTCCCGGTGCTTATATTGCCTGGAGTAGGAGCAGAAGTTACAGGTAAAGACACAAACGTTGGTAGGTTCTATATGGAAATTCCTGTTGAAATAAACTTTATTGCCATGAAGTCTTTCCCTTACATGATTGGCAAGTGCCCCCAGGTATCCTAACTCTCCTTTCTCAAAAAGCAGAACGCCTTCCTCTTCGGTAAGGCGTTGCTGGTTTTGAACCTTTTCTGCTATCTGCAGTAATCTTTTGTCGAGTTGTGTGTTTCGAAGTATTTCTGATAAAGTCAGCTCAGTGCCGGTCATTGTAAAACTATTTTCTTCGTGATTGTTCCCGCATCAAAGGTACACCTGATGAGGTAAACGCCCGGAGCCATTCCTGTTAAATCGATATCGTAATTGCTGATCCTGTCATTTGGCGTGCTGATAACTTTCACTGCTTGTCCCATCATGTTTGTCACCTGAACGCTTTCCAATCCTGTGGCATCGCCAAAGCTTAGTTGAAACTGACCAGCTGAAGGATTCGGAAATATGGAAACATGCTTTTCTTTCTCAAGGGCAGCCACGTCTGTTGGCCAGGAAAGCACCTCAGGATGCTGCGTTAATGAATGAGACAGCCCGCCAGGAGCCACCTGCGCCATCATCAAATTGCTCTGACCCTTTGTGAACAAATGCATACATCCATCATCCACGTAGTCCATAAAGTTCATCCACATCACTCCGTTTCCTGTAGG
>JAFAAT010000335.1 GCA_023426425.1 Bacteroidota bacterium
GCTCTATCTCTGTGTATCTCCTCTTAGCTCCAACCGCAAGAGCCGCCAGCCTCGGTGTACCTCCGTGTGACTAAATCCATCGTGCTTCAAAAAAAACAAAAACACAGCAACACCTCATCCTTCTCGCTCCAAGCCAATCAAAAACACAAAGACACAAAAACACAAAAAAACCAGAAAAAACCCCCTCTCGTCCCTGGCTTTAGATTTCGCGCAGTGTTTTTTAATTTCATCCCCAAATTCACCTGATAAACCTATGCTGGTAAAAGTATTTGGCAGCGCCGTCCATGGCGTGGATGCCATCACCATTACCCTCGAAGTAGACACACCCGGTGGCGTAACTGGCTACCACATCGTCGGACTCCCCGACAGCGCAGTAAAAGAAAGCATCGAGCGCGTAGTATCCGCTATCAAGAACAACGGTTATGAAAGACCGCGCGGGAAAGTAGTGGTCAACATGGCTCCGGCAGATATTAAAAAGGCCGGCGCCTCCTATGATCTGCCAATTGCCATCGGCATACTTGCAGCCGTGGAGCAGCTTAAAGTCAATAACCTGCATGAGTATATAATCATGGGTGAGCTGTCCCTGGACGGCACACTGCAGCCTATCAAGGGCTCGCTACCCATGGCCATACAGGCACGGAAGGAAAAGTTTAAGGGCTTCATCCTTCCAAAGCAGAATGCCAGGGAAGCAGGCATGGTGAACAACCTGGAGGTGTATGGCGTCGACAATCTGAAAGAGGTCATCGATTTCCTTACAGGCAAGCAAATGCTTGAGCCGGTAGTGATCAACACCCGCGAGGAATTCTTTGAAGCACAGACCATCACTGACATTGACTTCAGTGATGTAAAAGGCCAGGAAAATGTAAAGCGTGCACTGGAAATTGCTGCTGCGGGAGGGCATAATGCAATATTGATCGGACCCCCCGGAGCAGGGAAGACCATGCTGGCTAAAAGGCTACCTACTATCCTTCCACCGCTTACCCTTCATGAAGCACTGGAAACAACGAAAATCCATTCGGTGGCCGGGAAGCTACCTGCTGAGACTTCGTTGATTGCGAGGCGTCCCTACAGGTCGCCACATCATACGATTTCAGATACTGCGCTCGTGGGTGGAGGGGCTGTGCCCCAGCCTGGTGAAATATCTCTTGCGCATCATGGTGTCTTGTTTTTGGATGAGTTGCCAGAGTTTAAGCGATCAGTGCTTGAAGTAATGCGTCAGCCAATGGAGGAGCGGAGGGTCACAATATCAAGGGCAAAACTGTCCATTGATTTCCCGGCCAGCTTTATGCTGATCGCATCTATGAATCCCTGTCCTTGTGGATACTTCAATCATCCTGAACGGGATTGTACCTGCACCAAAGTGATGGTACAGCGCTACCTTACAAAGATCTCAGGACCGCTCCTCGACCGGATCGATCTGCATGTGGAGGTGACGCCAGTGCCTTTTAATGAGCTTTCTTCCAAAAGAGTTGCGGAGAGCAGTGTCGACGTAAGGACGAGGGTGATCAGGGCGCGGGAGCTGCAGGCCGAACGGTTTAAAGAACATCCCGGAGTCTATGCCAATGCGCAGATGAGCAGCAAACTGCTGAAACAAATCTGTGTGATAAACCCTGCAGGGCAAAACCTGCTTAAGACTGCCATGGACAGGCTGAATCTTTCTGCACGTGCCTACGACAGAATACTGAAAGTTTCGCGGACCATTGCTGATCTGTCCGGCAGCGAGGAGATCAGGCCTGAGCACCTGGCTGAGGCAATACAGTACAGGAGCCTTGACAGAGAAAGTTGGGGAGGGTGAGGGGGATGAATCTAAATGCAATTGATCGGGTCGGCAACACTCTGATTTGACAAATCGCAGGATTCTATCTATCTTAGACCACAACAGTGGAGGAGTTAATGGCTAATAATCAACGGATTACAAGCGCTTTACCTAAACCCCACAAAACCCCCGGCTCTTCTAATTGAGGGCCTGAATACCTGCTCGAGATGGAGAAAAATCTGGAATTAGATACTGCAAACCTTTTTCTACAAGAGAGTGAGCCTGAATATATCAATCATAGCGAGAGTGCGTTCAAAGAAAGTGAGCACCGGTTCAGGTTATTGATTGAAAACAGTGCAGATGCCATCCTGATTGTCAACAAGAACTTTGAAGTAACCTATGCCAGCGACACCTATTTCAAGGTCATGGGCTTTAAGCCTGAAGAGATGCTGGGGAAGCGATCCATTGACCAGGTTTACCCCGAGGACCTTCCGGCCATAAAAGATCATATAGAAACGGTGATGCAATGTCCGGGCGAGCCTTTGAAGGTAGTTTATAGAAGAGTGCGGAAAGACGGAACGGTTATCTGGTGTGAAGGTATTGCCACCAATCTTTTTCATGAGCCCGTTATCAAGGGTATCGTCATAAATTTCAGGGATGTATCTGAGCGTATTCAGCAGGAACAAGCGCTCAAATACAGCGAGCATCGATTCAGAACGCTGATCGAGCAATCGTCTGAAGCAATAGTTGTCGCAGATGCCGAGCTTAAGATTACCTATGTTAGTGATTCACTTTGCAATGTGGTCGGATATAAACCAGAGGACATAATTGGTCTTCCTACCTTGTCGCTGGCACACCCTGATGAAAAAGCAATGATTACTGAGTTTCTGGAGGAGGTTTTACGAAATCCGGGTCAGCCCAGAAAGCTGGTTTACAAAACCAAAAAGAAAGAAGGCAGGTATGTCTGGTGCGAGCGCGTTACTACAAACCTGCTTCACGATCCGACGATTAATGGTATCGTTTCCAACTTTAGGGATGTGACTGAGCGTGTTGAAGCAGAGCGTGCACTAAGGGATAGTGAATATAAGTTTCGGTCGCTAATCCAGAATTCTTCGGACGCAATTATTGTAGCCGATGAACATTTGCAGCGAGTGTTTGTGAGCGAATCGGTGTCGAGGATTACCGGCTTTACTGCTGAGGAGATGCTTAGCCAGGACAGTTTTTCGCTCGCACATCCGGATGATCTGGCCAGTTGCTATGCATTTATGGCTGAAGTTTTAAAAGAACCTTCAGTGCCAAAGACGTTGGTATATCGTTCGCGCAGGAAAGATGGAACTTATATTTGGCTGGAGCGGGTATCGACGAACCTGATTCATGATCCTGCTATTAAAGGCATCATTTCCAACCTGCGGGACATTACCGACAGAAAGGAGAAGGCGCAGGCGCTGGAGGCATTTAATGAGGAGCTGAAGAAGTCGAACGAGGAACTCGACAAGTTTGTGTATAGTGTGTCTCATGACCTGAGAGCACCTTTGGCTTCGGTGCTTGGGCTTGTGGAGCTGGCGAAATCTGACGAGTCACAGGAGCAGGTGATGTTTTATCTGGAACATATCAAGGCCAGTGTGTTAAAGCTTGACGGGTTTATTAAGGATATTCTTGACTATTCCAAGAATGCCAGGCTGGGGGTGAGGGAAGAAAGGATTGATTTTACGCAATTGGTGCAGGGAGTAGTAGAGCATCTGAAGTTTATGAATGGTGACACCGATGTGGACTTGCAGGTCGACCTGACAAATGCCCCTGCGCTTTTCACCTCAGACCGGCATAGGATCACTGTTGTGCTGAACAATCTGGTGTCGAATGGTATCAGGTATGCTAATCCGGAAGCAGAGCGCCCATTTGTGCGGGTGACGGTACGGGAGCAGGAAGGTTGCGTGGAACTGGTTGTGGCGGATAACGGTATAGGCGTGCACCCGGATCACCAGCAGAAAGTCTTTGACATGTTTTTCAGGGCTTCCTCTTCCTCGTCAGGCTCAGGACTAGGTCTCTATATCGTGGCGGAGACAATCAAGAAATTGCAGGGAACAGTTTCGATGGAGTCTGCTCCCGGGGTGGGTACCAGGTTTACTGTCCGTATTCCTGACCTTTCCGAAAATTATTACAGCAAGTCGATGTGAAACCAACCAACACCGAAGGAGTCGCATGTCTTTGTGACCGCGAAGGGGTTGAATGTCTTTATGATCCCGAACATTCGGGATCAAATGTTTATAGCAACCAAACTAATAATGCCAAACGACCCCGAAGGCGGTCGTACGTCTCTGCGACATGCACAACCCCATGCTTACTTCCAGCACTCGTCCCTCGTCCCACGTCCCACTCGTCCCA
>JAFAAT010000010.1 GCA_023426425.1 Bacteroidota bacterium
AAGGAGATCTCCTACATCCATGCCGAAGGCTACCCTGCTGCAGAAATGAAGCACGGACCTATCGCACTCATCGATGAGAACATGCCTGTGGTATTCCTCGCTACAAATGCGAGTGCCTACGAAAAGATCATATCCAATATCCAGGAGGTAAAAGCAAGAAAAGGGAAGGTGATCGCAGTAGTAAACCAGGGCGACACTCATATCCGCTCGCTGGCCGATCATGTGATAGAAGTACCGGCCACAGAAGAGGTACTCTCACCACTGGTCACCATCGTACCACTCCAGTTACTCTCCTACCACATAGCCATTCTTCGTGGCTGCAACGTAGACCAGCCCAGAAACCTGGCCAAGTCCGTTACAGTTGAGTAATCAACTACTTTGATAAAAAGCGCAGAGTTCATACTTTGCGCTTTTTATTTCTTTACTAAGTTTGTGACTCCTTATTCATTCATAATCATTCATTAAAAACGCAAGCGCAGTTTATGCCTTATTTATTTACCTCTGAATCTGTTTCAGAAGGCCACCCTGATAAAGTAGCTGACCAGATATCAGACGCGTTAGTTGATAACTTCCTTGCCTGGGACCCTCAGGCAAAGATTGCCTGTGAAACACTCGTTACTACCGGACAGGTAGTACTGGCCGGTGAAGTAAAATGCAACACCTATATCGATGTACAGTCGATTGCCCGCGAAGTCATCACCAGGATCGGCTATACCAAGAGCGAGTATATGTTTGAAGCCAACTCCTGCGGGGTGCTCTCTGCCATCCACGAGCAGTCTCCTGATATCAACCAGGGCGTAGATAAGAAGAAGAAAGAAGAGCAGGGTGCCGGCGACCAGGGAATGATGTTTGGCTATGCCACCAACGAAACCGCCAGCTATATGCCCCTGGCACTTGACCTCGCACATACATTGCTGCGTGAGCTTTCCGCCATCCGCCGCGAAGGCAAGCAGATGAAATACCTGCGTCCCGACGCCAAAAGCCAGGTGACACTGGAATATAACGACGAGAACAAGCCCGTGCGCATCGATACCATCGTAATCTCTACCCAGCACGATGACTTTGCTGACGAGAAAAAAATGCAGGAGCAGATCAAGAAAGATGTCCTCAACATCCTCATCCCAAGAGTGATGAAGAGCGTGCCCCAGAACAAGCACCTGTTCAACAACAAGATCAAATACCATATCAACCCAACCGGCAAGTTCGTCATCGGCGGACCGCATGGCGATACAGGTCTCACCGGCCGCAAGATCATTGTAGATACTTATGGAGGAAAGGGTGCACACGGTGGTGGTGCATTCAGCGGTAAAGATCCTTCCAAGGTCGACCGCTCTGCAGCCTACGCTACCCGCCACATTGCCAAAAACCTGGTGGCAGCGGGGGTGTGCGATGAAGTGCTGGTGCAGGTATCCTATGCCATTGGCGTGGCCAAACCTATGGGTGTGTATGTGAACACCTACGGCACCGCCAAAGTAGATATGAATGATGGGGAGATTGCCCGCATCGTGGAAGAGGTATTCGATATGCGTCCCTACTTTATCGAGCAGCGCCTGAAGCTGCGCCAGCCTATGTATAGCGAGTGTGCAGCCTATGGACATATGGGCCGTGAGCCGCAGGTAGTCACCAAATCGTTCAAGTCGGCTGATGGCAAGAGCAAGAACATGAAGGTGGAACTGTTTACCTGGGAGAAGCTGGATTATGTGGCGAAGGTGAAAAAAGCGTTTAAGATCAAGTAAACATTCAAAGCAACATTCCAGAGGCTGTCTCATGTATTGTGACAGCCTCTTTTTTTTTCAGCAGTGCAGTCCATACTTGCCGTGGAACTGTTTTAGAAGCCTACTACACATGATGTTTCCTGAAATCGCCCAAGCTTTAATTTGCCTTAATTCAACAGCAATGTCCTGTTAGTCGATCGGAAGGAAAGTCGGTTTACGAAGACCCACTCACGCATTTAACTTTTTTCCTCTCCCATTTCCCACACGCACATCTTATATTGCGTGCGCATGCAGATCATCTTCTGGATTCTCGCCATCCTTGCCTCCCTCGCTATCGGCTACTGGGTCTACCTGGCCGACCGCCGCAGGGCAGTGCCCTACCCCTGGCTCACCGCCGGACTCAGAGCACTGGTGATCCTGCTCACCTGCATGCTCCTCCTGGCACCTGCCATCTCCGTCCATAACCAGGAAACCCGCAAACCCGTCATCCTCTTCCTGCAGGACAATTCCGAATCCATAGCCCATGCCCTGAAGGGCGACACCTCCAGCTATAGAAATAATGTGAATTCCCTGATCGAAGATCTGTCGAAGGACTACCGGGTCATCACCTGGGGCTTCGGTGAACGCATCCAGCCCGATACGCTGTTTGGCTATGGCCACCAAACCACAGATATAGCCTCGTCCATCGCACAGGCCATCGAGTTTTACGGACAGCAAAACCTGGGCGCCGTCGTCCTTGCCACGGATGGCCGCTTCAACCGGGGCCTCAACCCCGCCTACCAGGACCTACCCTTCCAGGGCAGCCTCTACACCGTGGCCCTGGGCGACAGTGCCGAGCAAAAAGACCTGCGCATCACCAATGTCTATGCCAACCGCACCGTGTCCCTCAACAGCCAGTTTGAGATTCGGGCAGACATCGTTGCCCGCCGGGCCAATGGCTACACCGGCAATGTAAACCTCCGCCAGGTGAACGGCTCAGCCACCGGCAACGCCGCCATCCATGTCACCTCCGACCGCTACGACAGGTCCGTGTCGTTTACCACCCGGGCCACAACTGCCGGCCTTCATCACTATGTCATCACCATCCCTCCTGCCGAAGGAGAGCAGAACACAGCCAACAACAGAAAGGATGTGTTTGTAGAAGTGGTGAGTGAAAAGAAAAAAATACTCCTCGCAGCCAGCGCACCCCACCCCGATATCAACGCAATCCGTGAAGCCCTTCCGGGGGTGGAAAGCTATGAGCTCACCGTCCGAACTGCCGATAATCTCCCCGCATCCTTTGCTGAGTACGACGTCATTATCCTGCACTCCCTGCCCTCGGCTGCGGTTCCGGTAAGGCAGCTTGCCGAAGGGCGCAAAGCCGTGTGGTTCATTATGGGCGCCAACTCCAACAATGCAGCTTTTAACCAGCTCCAGACCCTGGCCCGCCTGAATGTCAATACCATGAACCTTCAGCATGTTTTTGCAAGCTACAACAGCGCGTTCCTCTCGTTCACGCTGCCGCAAAACATCCATGCAGTGATGGACAAAATGCCTCCTTTGGCAGTACCTGCGGGTACCATACAGGCCAATCCTACCGCCCAGGTGGTGTTTTCTGCAAAAAGCAATCCCCAGATGCCGCTCTGGCTGGTGGGCAACGGAACTCCCCCCGCCGCCCTGCTGGTAGGCGAAGGTCTCTGGCGCTGGCGCATGTTTGAGTATCGCCATTTCAACAGTCACGAAGTGGTAGACGAAGCCATCCGCCAGACTGTGTCGCTGCTCTCTGCCAATGTGAATGACCGCCCCTTCCAGGTGGCCCTGCCCAAGTATGCCTGGAGCGACCGTGAGGCCATAAGCTTCAATGCCTACCTGCTCAATGAAAACAACGAACAGGTGAATTCCGCCGATGCAACGCTCACCATCACCGACAGCGCCGGCCGGAAACAGACATATTCATTTGAACGCTCGGGCACTGCCTACCGCCTGAACATAGGCGTACGCCCCGCAGGCACCTACACCTTCACCGCAAACACAGAATTGCGCGGGAAGAAATACACCACCTCAGGCACCTTCGTAGTCCAGAGCATGCCTATCGAACTTATGGAAACAGGTGCCGACTACCCGCTCCTTCATCAGCTGGCCCGGAAACACAATGGAGCTCTCATTCCCGGCACACAGGTAGCTTCCCTGCGCGACAGCATCCGCAACAATGCAAACATAAAGCCGGTCATAGAAGCAGAAACAACCTCAGTGCCGCTGGTAGATTGGAAATGGTATTTCTTCCTGATCCTTCTTTTTGCTGTAGCCGAGTGGCTGTTGAGAAAGTATTGGATGGCCCAGTAGCTTCCGGCAGATCAAGCCTTTGGAGTGGTATCCAGTCTCGAATAAGACCTGTGGTGAATGAATTAGAAAACACCTGGGGGTAGCACCTACGGCGCATTCCAGGCATAACGAACCTTTTGCTACAGAGCGGCTGCCCCTGGCGGGGCAGACCAGCACGAGTGATTTATTATTTACAAAGTTCCGATTCCCTGGAGCCTGTTCACCAGTCCGGCTTCTGAGAAGCTATGGCAGCGCTCAGGATAGGTGGCTGCATGTTTATACACCAGGTTGCGGATGAAGTCATTATCCTGCAAGGGTTCGAGTTGCTTTTGCAGCAAGCCCAGGTCTTCCAGGTGACACTCGTCTGAGATATAACCCATGCCGTAGAAGTTACCCTTGTGCATCAGGATACAACTTTGCTCATTCTCATGCATCCCCTTATCCACATAGGCAAATGTTGGCAGATGTTGTTCCAGCCACTCAACCGCCTGAGTGACTTTAGCATTATAGCTTTCAGCTGCCTCCATACAGTTTCCTGCACAATCCTCAGTTTTCACACTGTCCACACAGTCATAGGTCTTCGCCAGGTTACACAGCCTCGGACACAGCCCAAAATTGTTGATCAGTTCCCTCAGCCGCTGGTGTCCTTCCGTTATACTATTGAAGGTATACACCGGCCTGAAGGCCTGCTTACTCTTCTCTACAGCCAGCCTTTGATAGCCCTGCCGGTCTTCATAGATAAACAAGCCAAACTTTGGCAAATAACCACGCTGGCTTCTGTTATAGATCGGCCACAACCTCCTGATCTCTGTGCTTTCCAGTATATGCGCCATCAGCTCTGTTGCACATTCTTTATAGCTGATCTTATGGATATCCCTAAGGAATTCCTGTTTCTGCCTTCCTCCTTTGTTGTTGGAGAAATGGCTCTTCACACGCTTGAATATATTATTGGCCTTCCCTACATAGATCACCTTACCCGCCTGGTTATAGAAATAGTACACTCCCGGACACGTGGGTAGGTTCTCTACATGCTCCACCGGCAGGTGGGGTGGCAGATACTGCTCCTTACTTCTTCCTTTCAGCATGGTGGCAATCACACCCTCTGTATCTTTCTCCACCAGCATCTGAAACAACTCTGCCGTAGCAAGGGCATCTCCTCCTGCACGGTGGTGGTTGGTCAGCCTTATCCCAACCTGGTGACAGAGCTTGCCCAGGCTATAGCTGGTCAGTCCCGGCAGTATCTTCCGCGACATCCTCACGGTACACAGTTTCTTTGCGTTCCAGTTGAAACCTGCAGCTTCGAGGTGGTGCTTGACAAAGGAATAGTCAAAGTTGACGTTATGCGCCACAAAGACCTTGTCCTGCAAAAGTTCATAAACCTGTCCCGCTACCTCCCGGAAAGCAGGAGCAGCAGCCACCATCTCATTGTTAATCCCAGTAAGCGATTGTATAAATAGTGGAATATGCCGGTGGGGGTTAACCAGTGTCTCGTACACATGCAGCACCCGCTGCCCATCATGAACCACAATAGCAATTTCGGTGATGCCATTCCCTGCGGCATAACTCCCGGTGGTCTCAATATCTACAACAGCATATAACATGGTAAACCCGCGCCTGGCTTGTGTCTGCAAGTTACCCAAAACCCCGTTTCCGTCTGAAATAGTTTTTCCCGCAAGATGAGCATGCCTCTTAACTCTTGATGTTCAATTACTCCTCAACCCGAAATTCTATATTTGCGGCATGTACATGCACGAGGTAAAGACAGAGGCTGACAAGCGTGAGTTTCTGGAATTTCCGGTTATTATATACAAGGATGATCCGAACTGGATTCGTCCGCTGGATAAGGATGTGGAGGAAGTATTTGATCCGGAGAAAAATAAGCTTTTCAAACAGGGGGAGTGCAGGCGTTGGCTGCTGAAGACTGAGGCCGGAAAGACGCTGGGCAGGATTGCTGCTTTTACCAACAAGAAGTACAAGATGGAACAACCCACAGGTGGCATTGGTTTCTTCGAGTGTGTGAATGACCAGACAGCCGCCAGCTTCATGTTCGACCATTGTAAAGAATGGCTCCGCGAACGAGGCATGGAAGCGATGGATGGTCCTATCAACTTCGGGGAGCGTGACCGCTGGTGGGGGTTGCAGGTGGAGGGTTTCCAGAAGCCACTCTATTGCATGAACTACAACCTGCCCTACTATCAGACTCTGTTTGAGCAATACGGCTTCCAGGTATATTTCCACCAGATATGTTTTTCACGTAGTGTACACGCAGCACCGCAGGAGAAGTTTGTGCAACGGCATGCAGAGCTGAGTAAAGACCCTAACTACAGAGCTGTGCAGATAGACAAGTCGCAGATTGATAAGTATGCGAAGGACTTTACCTATGTCTACAACAAAGCCTGGGCTGGCCACGGTGGTGGCAAGGAGCTGGATGAACGCACTGTGAAGAAGATGTTCCAGAAGATGAAACCCGTGATGGATGAGCATATCAACTGGTTTGTGTATTACAAGGATGAACCCATTGCTATCTGGATCAATCTCCCTGATCTGAACCAGTACTTCCAGCACATGAATGGCAGATTCGGATTGCTTCAGAAGCTCTATTTCCTCTGGCTACAGCGCTTCGGCAAATGCACACGTTTTGTCGGTCTGGTGTTTGGCATTATACCCGAATACCAGGGCAGAGGTGTGGATGCATTCCTGATCATTGAAGCAGCCAGGGTGATTCAGCCCCGTGCTAAGTATGACGAGTACGAGATGATGTGGATCGGAGATTTCAATCCAAAGATGATCAATATTGCAGAAAGCCTCGGCACCACGCGGAGCAGGAAATTGTCGACGTACCGATACTTATTTGATCGTGACAAAGAATTCAAACGGCACCCATTTTTGAACTAGCCTTTGTCGTTATAGCCATAGTCTCTCTCTACCAGGCAGATTCTCGTCTTATACGATGCGTACCACCGAGCGCGCCCTTTCTGTTGTGCTATCAGATGCTGCTCGTTTTGTTTCCAGGCTTTTATTGCTTCCAGGCTTTCCCAGTAAGAAATGGTAATGCCGATCTCGTTTCGTACAGATTCAAATCCTAGAAAACCGGGTTGTTGGGAGACCAGATCAATCAGTTGTTCCGCCATCTCCTCATATCCTTCTGCATCCGGCGAAAGTTGAGAGGTAAATATTACCGCGTAATATGGAGGAGTTGGTGTGCCCGCTATCATAGCCTGGGTATGAAATTAAACAAAGACAATGAGTATTGAATTGCGCCAGTCGATTACGCTTTCGGTGGCTCCAGGTGTTCGAATAAACTGATTACCTCCATCGCTTCCCTCACATCATGAGCTCTCAAAATGTTGGCTCCCTGCTGCAGTGCTACTATATGAAGTGCGGTGGTGCCGTTCAGGGCTTCATCCGGCAATACATTAAGGGTACGACAGATCATCGACTTGCGTGAAATACCTGCCAGGACCGGGCGCCCCAGAATACGCAGCGTATGCAGGTTCCGTAGCAGTTCAAAATTCTGCGCTACTGTCTTACCAAATCCAAAACCCGGATCTACAATAATATCTGTGATTCCGGCCTGAGTAGCCTGCGAGCACACACCCCTCAGCTCTTCCCTCACTTCAGAGACCACATTTTCATAAACCGGATTCTGCTGCATTGTTTTCGGTGTACCTTGTATATGCATTGCTATATAGGGCACCTTAAGATTCGCCACAGTGGTGAACATGTCAGAGTCAAACCGGCCACCGCTTATGTCATTGACCACAGCAACACCAGCAGCCACAGCCTCCTTTGCGGTGCGGGCATTATATGTATCGATAGATAGCCAGAGTTCAGGGAAGCGAGCATGGATAGCTTCAATGACAGGTAAAACCCGGGGCAGCTCCTCATCCGGGGATGCCAGGTCCGTTCCGGGTCTGGAGGAGGCGCCTCCGATGTCAAGAATCGAGGCACCAGCTGCGGACATCTGTTCTGCTTTCCTCAGTAAGTCGTCCAGACTGCTGTCGCGACCCTTATTGTAAAAACTATCAGGTGTGGCGTTCAGTATACCCATCACCACAGGTCTCGAGAGGTCAAGAAGACGGCTACCGCTTTGCAGCATCGTTTGTACCGGTAAAAATGTATTTTTGAAACTCATCGCGTTTACAAAGAAAACTCTCAATCAGTTAAGCAGCAAGCATAAAGGAAATGACCAATACCGTTGAACAATATAATGCAGTAATTGATAGATGTAAACGACTATACCTGGGCAAGGCGAGAGATTATGGAACCTCCTGGAGGGTTTTGAGAGCTATCTCCATTGTAGATCAGATCTATATTAAAGCCTGGAGGATCAGGCAGATACAGGAAAAAGGAACCCAAAAGATTCAGGACAGCATAGAAAGTGAGTTTATCGGAATTGTGAACTATGGGATTATTGCGCTGATCCAGATGGCTATGCCAGAGGAGAAGGGAATTGAACTAAGTCCAGAAGAAGCAATGGAATGGTATGAACGTGAGGCGGCGAAAGTGCAACAGTTGATGATGCAGAAAAACCATGACTATGGGGAGGCCTGGAGGGACATGAGTCAGCAATCGCTAGTGGATTTGATTCTTGTAAAATTGTTAAGAATAAAACAGATACTTGCCAATGAGGGGAAAGTGACCGTCTCTGAAGGGATAGATGCGAATTTTGCGGACATAGTGAATTATGGAGTTTTTGCATTGATCAGGATAAAAGAGGAAGAAAAACAAACAGCTTAAATACACACAACAATGAAGTACATTCTTTGGCTATTCAGAATTATTGTAGGCGTCCTGTTTATTTTTTCGGGTGCTATCAAAGCGAATGATCCGCTGGGCCTGAGCTACAAGATGAATGAGTTCTTTGAAGTCTGGCATATGTACTGGGCGATGGACTATTCGCTCATACTCTCGGTGCTTATGATCGGCTTTGAGATCATCGCTGGTGTGGGTGTTTTGATTGGTGCAGCCTTCAGAGTGTTTTCATTTCTATTATTGCTGCTAACTGCTTTTTTTACCTTCCTGACAGCGTATGTGTACCTGACTGACAAGATCAAGGAGTGCGGATGTTTTGGTGATTGCATCAAAATATCAAACGCAGAGACATTCTGGAAAGATGTCATATTGCTAGGATTGGTTTTGATCCTGTTTGCCTTCAGAAAGAGAATCAAGCCGGTGTTTAGTGGGTATCCCACCACCGCAATCATGGTACTCACCACATTCTTTGCTTTTGGAGTACAATGGTGGGCACTGGAGCACCTGCCTTTCCATGACTGTCTGCCTTACAAAGTGGGCGCAAACATCCAGGAGAAGATGCAGATTCCGGAGGGTGCTACCCCTGACCGTTATGAATCGGTGATGATCTATGAGAAAGACGGAGTGAAAAAAGAGTTTACTTTGGAAAACTATCCATGGCAGGACACTACCTGGAAGTTTGTGGACCGCCATGACAAGCTTGTGGAAAAAGGCAATGCAGAACCAGAGATCAAGGATTTTGCGCTGAGTGATTTCGACGGGAATGACTATACAGAAGCAACATTAAATCAGCCAGGATACACCTTCCTGCTATGGCTGAGGGAGACCAACAAGGCGAGGACGGACAATATAGACCGGCTACAAAGGCTGTTGGCAAAGGCAAAGGAGCTAAACATACCATTTTATGTGGTTACTTCTACTAACCAGGAAGATACCAGAGCTTTTCTGGAACAGCACAAGCTGGATGGAGCGGACGTGATGGTAGTTGATAATGTAGTGAGCAAATCCGCGCTCAGGTCTAACCCTGGCTTGATGTTGCTGGAACAGGGGACGATCAGAGGCAAATGGAGTTTCAGGGATTATCCGGAAGATATCAGTTTGTCGAATGGTAAGCTAAACATTGTAGAGGACTAGTGCTTCGACTATTAGTAAAAAAGATCAGGTACAGCATACTCGTACTACTCGGTGTGGTGACCCTGGTCTTTTTTCTATTCAATGTGATGCCGGCGGACCCTGCACGGCTTACACTGGGCCAGAGAAGCGACCTCACTTCCCTTGAAAACGTCAGGAAAGAACTCAATCTTGACAAGCCACTTACAACCCGGTATTTTCTATTCTTGAATGACCTCTCCCCCATCAGCGTACACAAAGCTGATCCTGCTACGCAGGAAAAATATGACTATCTGAAGATAGTTGCGCTGCCAGGGGACCGGGAACTTGTATTGAAGTATCCTTACCTGGGGCGGTCCTACAGAACAAAGAAGGAGGTCAATAAAATATTGGTTGATGCGTTGCCGGGCACTATTGTGCTGGCACTGGCGGCGATGACTATTGCTACTATTCTTGGAATTCTGTTGGGTGTATTGGCAGCGGTGAAGAAAGACACCTGGATGGATAGTTCTGCAATTGCCGCCAGTGTTGCAGGTATTTCAATGCCGTCATTTTTCTCAGGTTTATTAGTAGCCTATATCTTCGGCTACATTCTGCATAATCTTACCGGGCTGGATATGACTGGTAGTCTATGGGAATATGACTCGATAACCGGGCGACACCTGGCGCTGGAAAACCTTATCCTGCCGGCAGTGGCATTGGGCATACGTCCGCTGGCGATTATAACACAACTTACTAGAAGTGCTTTGTTGGATGTATTATCCCAGGACTATATACGGACCGCATTTGCTAAAGGGCTGTCTCTCCGAAAAGTGATCTTTCGGCACGCTTTACCTAATGCAATGAACCCTGTAGTCACGGCAATTAGTGGATGGCTGGCAGAACTGCTCGCAGGATCATTTTTCATTGAATATATATTTGGATGGAAGGGAGTGGGAAAGATAACGGTCGATGCGTTAGACAACTTTGATTTCCCGCTGGTTATGGGTTCTGTGCTGCTTACTGCATTTCTATTCATCGTAATTAACCTTGTAACCGACCTTTTGTACGGCTACCTTGACCCAAGAGTACGATTACAATAGCAATTTGATCTCAAGGTTAACAAATTATTAAGTCTGTGTAAAGAATTATCAGGGATGAAAAGGTAAAGGTACTTTTGCGACCAGAATTCAGTTTGGGCAAGGTGGTTAGTAATCAATAACTAAGACAATGGGAAAATGGCCTGATTTTTTGGCCATTCCGCTAAAAGTCGACGGGTTTGTTGAGGGCTACCAGTACCAACTGAAAAATAGTTTTGCCACTTCAAAATACAAGCATTCATGGGATTCTCATCCTTCATCAAATTGTTCATGCCTAAGGACCGTATATTTTACGCCCTTTTCGAGGAGGTCACCGATGTACTTAAAGAAATGGCATCCGTGTTCAGCGAGGCTGTCCGGGAGACTGATATAAACAAGAAGGCAGCGCTGGTTAAATCCCTGGAGGAGTTGGAGCATAAAAACGATGAGATCACCCACAGGATTTTCATTGAGTTAGGTAGAAACTTTATAACGCCATTTGATCGTGAGGACATCCATGCGTTAGCAACCTCTCTTGATGATATTGCTGATTTTATCTGGGGTGCTGCGAAAAGAATCAGCAGCTATAATATAGAAGATGGGAATGAAATAACTGCAGGGTTTGCAGACGTGATCTCCCGTTCGGTAAAGGCACTGAATAAAGCGATTGGAGAATTACGCGACATGAAAGATCTGCGGTCGATTACGGAGAGTTGCGTGACTATCAATAGCCTGGAGAATGAAGGAGATGAGCTGCTGGACAAGGCCATGTTGCAACTGTTCAATTCCAACATTGATCCTGTAGAGCTTATCAAGAAGAAGGACCTGTACGAAATGCTGGAGCTGGTGACTGACAAATGTGAGGACGCAGCCAATGTAATAGAGTCCATCATTATCAAATATGCATAATCTGTAGGCTTACAACATGACTACACTTCTGATTGTGATCATCATGCTGGCCCTGATATTCGATTATATCAATGGTTTTCATGATGCTGCCAACTCCATTGCTACGATTGTATCCACCAAAGTACTAACACCTTTTCAGGCGGTGCTTTGGGCTGCGCTGTTCAACTTTGCGGCGTTTTTTATTTTTAAAGATCACGGTGTGGCAAATACCATTGCCAAAACCGTGAAGGAAGAGTTTATTACATTACCTGTAATTATCTCCGGCCTAATTGCAGCTATCAGTTGGAACCTTCTTACATGGTGGTTTGGAATACCCTCTTCATCATCACATACTCTAATAGGCGGATTTGCTGGTGCGGCAGTAGCACACGCAGGGCTTTTTTCAGTGAACCCGGAGCCGGTGATTAAAACTGTTAGCTTTATTGTACTTGCACCCATGGTGGGTATGCTAATGGCATTTTTGATCTCGCTTTGGTTTATTAATTCTTTTAGAAAGAGTATCTGGCCGAAGCTGGTGTCGCTTGGGATAATTGCAACTGTATTTATTGTGCTTTCCTCGGTGATAGTGACGGAAACCACAAGAATTATCGGAATGAAGACTGAAGTGAGTCCGACGGGTGCGGGAGTAATATTGACGGATGTCTTTAACCGGTCAGTTGCCCAGAACATGGGATTGAAAAAAGGTGATGTGATCCTTGAAGTTGATGGACGACCTGTGAATAGTAAGAAAGAATTTGACAGGGCACTGCGCAGGCACTACCAGTATGACGACATATCGTTCACCCTGGTTCGTAAAGATCATACGGAGAATATTTCAACAGTTTACAAAACGAACCACAACTCAAGAATCTGGGAAGTTGTTTTTTATGGTGAGAATTTCAAGTGGATATTGCTGGCAGTGATCGTACTTATCATGGCAGTGTTTGCGATGTTCCTGAGCAGTCTCAACGTCGCTTCATCAACATTATGGTTCAAGCGCCTCCAGCTGGTATCATCTGCGGCATTTAGTATTGGCCACGGTGGTAACGACGCTCAGAAGGTCATGGGTATCATTACGGCTGCGTTGATTGCCGGCGGCCAGATATCCTCTTTTGACCAGATGCCTGTCTGGGTACCACTTGCCTGCTATACCGCAATTGCTGCTGGTACTATGAGTGGCGGCTGGAAGATTATAAAAACTATGGGTACACGGATTACCAAGGTGACGCCTTTTGAAGGTGTAGCTGCAGAAACTGCGGGAGCTGTGACACTGTTTGTCACTGAACAATTGAAAATTCCTGTTAGTACTACACACACTATTACCGGTTCCATTATTGGAGTAGGAGCGACGAAAAGGCTTTCGGCTGTACGCTGGGGTGTTACTATTAATCTGCTCTGGGCGTGGATACTGACCATACCTGTAAGTGCATTAATGGCGGCCCTTATCTATTATGTTACTACCTTGTTTTAGTCACTTAACAGTTTCTTATAGCTGAACCACGCCCCGAGCGTGGTTTTTTCTTTACCTTTGAAGCTTGCCTTTTTCAAACCCATGTCGTTACCACCGCTGCTAAGACATATCTATAATCATGGTACTGAGGAAGTTATCAGGAGAGGTAAAAAGATCTTCCTGACGTCCGGTGTCCAGATGATGGACGTAGACCACTTACTGGAGCAGGTAAGATTCCGGGTGCGAAACGATCTTTACCAGAACTATTATACAGTTACTGTTTCGAGGTATTTACAGGCCAAGGATATTTCTGTCCGTTGTCAGTGTCCTTATAACCTGGGTGATATCTGTCGTCATGAAGTAGCTGCGCTTTTTCAATTAAATGATATTCTTCAGAGCGGATTTTTCGAGAACACCCAGTTGAGCTATGATCAGACGCATACGGTGGTGAGAATGCGGCAGGTAAATCACCAGCTTTTACAGGTATTCTCGTCTCCTGAAATATTGCAAAGAGCCAATTCATGGGTATCCTTTGGTAAGGTGATAGTTACGTCAACAAAGGACGATGTGATAGAAGCCGAAGTTGCAGACGATGAGCAAACTTTTAAGGTAGTAGTTCGCCAGAATGAAGAAAGGTATTTCGACACATCCTGTAGTTGTGCTGAGGACAAAGTTCCTTTGTGTGTGCACAAGGTCAGTGTGTTTCTGCAAGTGTTGCATACCTATGGTGTACAGTTCTTCCAGACTATGCGCAACTGGGATGAGCAGAAAAATAAGTTGCTGAGGCAATATGGTTATTCCCTTGCTGATGATCTGACAGGAAAGTTTACGTTTACCTATGAGAACGGCAAACCGTTCCTTAGAGTATTGGACCCATCGATCCGAAAGCGTGATTATAAAGAACCGGTCGTTGCCCGAGAGCCCGAAGCTGAAACGCCAAAGAAAAGGATAGGGATTGTACTGGACACTACGGTTAGCTGGTATCCGAATGTGAGCGTTTTGTTGGTGACGGGTAATGTTAACGAAGCGGAAGATGCTTTTGTGGGCATGATAGAAAAGATTGAGCTATCTCAATATATAAATCCTGAGCAATATCATCCGCAGGACAAGGAGATATTGCCGGCTGCAAAGAAACTATCACCACAGGAATTGATGCGTTTTCTTCAAAAAGCGCTTCCCTTTGGAGAGTTTCTGGACGATTATAATGTAGTACTAAGAGAAACTCCTGCAGATGAGATAAAGGAACAGGTTTGGGAATTTCAGCTTCCTAAATACCAAAAATTACTGGAACGTTACGGCGCTCATTCTTTATGCTTTCTACACCGATCTGGTCCTCTTTCTTCAAAAAGTCTGGACCCGGTTGCGTTTTCCAGATATCAGTTTCACCCCCAGTTGTCGGTGGGCAGAAACGGAGATCATTACCAGATCAGCCTGGAATGGATCATCAACAACAGCACAGTTTCTTTTTCAGAAGGCACTTTACTTAACCCGGGGTTGTTATTAGCAGATTCTGTAGTACATGCAGCAGGATCGGCGGCAGAGATACAGCTTATTGACCGGTTCCCACAAGATGGGAAGCTGGAGGTAGCTGAAGAACAATGGCCGAATTTTCTCGAGCACCAGCTAATGGAATGGAGCCAGGTTGTACATGTTCATTTTTCTGAGGAGCTTGTTCAGCGAGTTGAAAAAGCCCCGCCTGGTTTACAGCTATATCTTCAGGAGCGAGAGCAGATGTTGATCCTGCAGCCAGGCTTTTCTTACAATGGAGTGAACATCAAGTGGGGATTTTTTGGCGATGTAATCAAACCAGCGAACGGAATCATCCGGATCATCCACCGTGATGAAGAGGCAGAGCAGCAGTTTGTGCAGATGCTTCAGAACACGCATACCGATATCCAGATAAACAAGAAATCGAACTTTTTATATCTCCCGTCTAATTCTGTACTGGCAAATAACTGGTTCTTTCGTTTCTCTGATGAAATGAAGCAGGCTGGAGTTGAACTATTTGGTTTCGAAGGTCTGAAGAACTTAAGAATCAACCAGAATAAGCCTGAAACGAGAGTCCAGGTAAGCAGTGGCATAGACTGGTTTGATGCTTCAATAGAACTTGTTTTTGGTGATCAGTCGGTGACCATAGCTGATGTCAAGAAAGCGTTGGCGCAGAAGATAAATTATGTGCGGCTGGGCGATGGCACTCTTGGTCTCCTGCCTGACGAGTGGCTAAAGAAGTATGCGCTGCTGGTAAAAATGGGAGAGAACCGTGGTGGAAAACTGCGGCTGAAGAAATATCATTTTAGTGCGCTGGACCAGCTACTTGCTGAGGTGGATGAAGAGCAATTGCACGATGAGCTTGAGGCAAAGAAGGAGCGCCTGGCAGAGATAATTTCTGAGGATTACTCCAAACTAACCCCGCCTAAGGAAGTTACGGCTGAATTGCGGCCGTACCAGCTGGCCGGCTTTCAATGGCTGGCTTTTCTAAATGAAGCTGGGTGGGGCGGGATTCTGGCAGATGATATGGGATTGGGAAAGACTGTGCAGACATTGGCTTTTCTACAGCATTTCAAGAATAAAAATCCCGATGCTAAATTCCTTGTTGTGTGCCCTACAACCCTGATGTATAACTGGGAGAATGAGATCAGAAAGTTCACGCCTGAACTAAGTCATTTTATACACCATGGGCCTAAACGAAATGTTTCGTCCAAAGCTTTTGCTCCTTATGATATCGTGATAACAACCTATGGCACGATGCGGAGCGACATAAAGGTTTTCAGTACCTGTTTCTTTGATTATGCAATTCTTGATGAATCACAGGCAATCAAGAACCCACAGTCACAGGTGGCGAAAGCTTCGTTGCTGATCAATGCCAAGAACCGGCTGGCACTGAGTGGTACGCCAGTACAAAACAACACTTTTGACCTGTATGCTCAGATGAATTTTCTAAATCCCGGAATGTTGGGGAGCCGGGAGTTCTTTATGAATGAGTTTGCCACACCGATTGACAAGTTCCAGGAAGACGAGGTAAAACAGCAGCTGCGCCAGCTTATATATCCATTTATGCTGCGCAGGACGAAAGAGCAAGTAGCAAAAGACCTGCCGGAAAAAACGCAGACCGTGCTGTACTGCGAGATGGGAAAGGAACAAAGGCGAATCTATGACGCTTATAGGAACTCGTACAAAGCGCAGATACTTGGGATGATTGACGAAAAGGGGATTGAGAGATCACAAATGCATATTCTACAGGGTCTGACCAAGCTGCGGCAGATCTGTGACTCTCCTGCTATTCTGAAAGAAGAAGAGAAATTTGGCAATTACTCGATTAAGCTGGATGAACTTGTGCGGGAGATTATTGAAAATGTGGGAAATCACAAGGCGCTGATATTCTCGCAATTCCTGGGGATGCTTGGTCTAATCAGAGAGGAATTGGAAGAGCTGGATATTCCCTATGCCTATTTTGATGGCAGCACATCCTCGACTGAAAGAGAGAAGGCAATCCAGCGGTTTCAGAATGATGAGAAGTGCAGGGTCTTTTTGATATCGCTTAAGGCAGGTGGTATCGGTTTGAACTTAACGGCAGCTGACTACGTGTATATTGTTGACCCCTGGTGGAATCCGGCTGTGGAGCAACAGGCGATTGACCGGACACACCGTATTGGTCAGACGAAGAAGATCTTCGCCTACAGGCTGATCTGTAAGGATACTATTGAAGAAAAGATGCTGATCCTCCAGGAGAGGAAGCGCGCACTGGCGAGCGAGCTGGTGGCTGATGACAGCGCGTTCCTGAAGCGGCTTACAAGAGATGATATAGCGTTCCTGTTAAGTTAACATCAGAATGAATCTTCGTATGTCGAAACCATTCATTGGCACATTTTCTGCTGTATAGAGCTTTATATGAACTTAAAATTTCCCGCAGTCAAATATTTTCTTTGCATTGCACTTATAGCATTCTTCAGTTGTGGCCGTCCGGTATCGGCTGGTGTGTATACACCATCAGATAAAACAGCAACAGATGTACAGATTTCTGAGTTGAAGTCGGAAGTCCTACGATTAATTAACGAGTACCGGAGGGAGAACGGGAAAAGCACGCTTGAAGACCTGAATGTGGTAGAACAGATCGCCGATGACCATAGTGAAGATATGGCGACTGGCCGGGTGAGCTTTGGCCACGATGGATTTGAAAACAGAAACAGCAGACTGAAGAAACAGATCAGTACCATGAATGCGATGGCAGAAAACGTAGCTTTTGGAAAGCTTTCGGCGTCCAGGGTTGTGGACCTTTGGCTTAAGAGCTCAGGGCACAGGAAGAATATCGAAGGCGACTACAATGCTACTGGAATCGGAATAGCCCGTGCTTCGAATGGTCAGCTTTATTTCACGCAGATCTTTATAAAGAAGTAGCGGCAGCCGTAGATGCCCGTTGTTCTTTCTTCTTTTTCAGGAATGCTTCAAACTGAGCCAGAGAAAAGCTGCTTAAGTTAAACTCAGGCGTGAGGCCACCTTTTTGAGCAGTCATTACTCCATACCTGATGTCCTTGTAGCTGGCTACGGAGTGGGCATCGGGGTCGATGGATAGCAGTACACCTTTTTCCATGGCATATTCAATCCAACGCCAGTCGATGTCCAGACGTTTGGGGTGGGCGTTTATTTCAATGACTACATTGTGTGCTGCGCAGGCGTCTATTAATGCTTTGTGGTCGAGTGGATAGCCTTCCCGGGAGAGCAACAGCCGTCCCGTAGGGTGTCCAAGTATGGTGGTGTATGGATTTCGGATAGCAGCCAATACTCTGGTCATTGCTTTTTCGAGAGGCATTTTCAGGTTGCTGTGTACTGAAGCGATGACGAGATCGAAAGTGCTGAGTATTTCGTTGTTGTAATCAAGGTTGCCATCTCCCAGAATATCAGCTTCTATGCTTTTGAAAATTCTGAAGGGTGCAAAGCGGCTGTTCAATGCGTCGATTTCCTGGTGCTGGGCGGCGAGCTCCGCAGGCGTAAGGCCCTGGGCATAGGTGGCGGCCTGGGAGTGGTCGCTGATGACCAGATACTCGTAACCGAGTTTTTGTGCAGCATCAGCCATTCTTTCGATGGTGTCCAATCCATCGCTCCAGGTGGAGTGTGTATGGATAATGCCTTTGATGTCCTTCTCTGTGATCAATTCCTGTAACTGGCCATCTGCGGCATGTTGAAGAATGATCGGGTTCTCGCGAAGAGCAGGTGGTATGTATGCGAGTCCGTGGGCAGTGAAAATTTCGGTTTCGTCAGAGAGGGTGTCTGGAATTGAATATTTCCCGAGAAAAGCCTTGATGAAGTCCTCACTTCCTGTAGAGAGGAAGAGGGTGCGGTTGTAGTCAATCTGTGCCGCTACAAGAAACCTAATTACGGGATGATTGGGAATTCTTACTGTGAGCTGAGCATTCGGTTCTTCCTCTATGACAGTATCAGGAATCGCCTGAAACTGTTCAGTGAGCGTAGCTACGGGAAGCGTGGTGACTATTTCAATGAATTCTACTACTTCGTTCTGACGACGGATGGCGCCAGTGAGGGCAAAGCGTTCTGCAGGGTAGATGTTTGTAAGCCGTTGAACGATCTCCTTTCCCAGAGCTTCCACTTCAGACCATAGGTGAAAGCCCTGGCTATTCTTGTAGAACTGTAGCGAATCCAGGATCGACTTCTGGGTTTTTGCGCCGAAGCCTTTGGTAGCTGCGATCCTATTTTCGTTGCAGGCATACTCCAGTTCTCCTAAGGTTTCGATGCCGAGCTGTTTCCAGATGACTGAAATTTTCCTGGGACCGAGACCTTTAATCTGCATCATCTCCATTACGCCGGGAGGAGTAATGGCAATCTGTTTATCGAGCGCATCGAGGCGGCCGGTGTTTAATATCTCCAGGATCTTTTTGCCAGTGCCCTCCCCTATTCCCTTCATGCTGAAAAGCTCAGCCTGTGACATTTCACCAGCCTCACGTGGAAGGTTTTCGATATGGTAGGCTGCAATGCTGTAAGACTTGGACTTAAAGCTGTTTTCTCCATGAATGTCCAGCAGTTTGGACAAAAGAGAGAAATGATCAGCTATTTCGTAGTTGTTCATCAACGTTGGTTATGTTATGCGGTAGCGTGGGTATTTTCCACGCGTTCACTTACCCAGCTAAGCACCAGATCTAACTGTTCTTCGCGGGTGAGGGTGGAGTTGTCGAGTACGACCGCGTCTTCGGCCTGGCGGAGCGGGCTTTCTTCACGATTGCTGTCGATATAGTCGCGCATTTGAAGGTTATGCATCACATCCTCTATAGAAATGGTCTGATTGGTTTCATAGAGCTCTTCGAATCTTCTTTTTACCCGAATTTCCGGATCGGCTGTCATGAATATCTTCAGTTCTGCATCAGGGAAGACCACGGTACCGATATCTCTGCCGTCCATGACGATGCCTTTTCTTTTACCCATTTTTTGTTGTTGGGCTACGGCAAAGACACGAACTGGTTTGATGGCAGCAACTGCGCTCACCTTCTCTGCTACAATTAAGTCACGGATGTACATCTCAACGTTTTCGCCATTGAGGTGGATTTCGGAACGACCTGTAGCGTCGTTGTATTCAAAACCGAGATGAATGTCCTTCAGTGCGTTCTCTACTTTTGAGAGATCGGTCCAGTCTACTGCCTGCCGCAGGAAGTAGAGTGTGATAGCGCGGTACATTGCGCCACTGTCTATGTAGTGATACCCGAGACGTGCTGCGAGTTGTTTGGCAAGTGTGCTTTTCCCACAAGACGAGTATCCGTCGATCGCTATAATAATCTTTGCTGCCATGGTTCAAAGTTCAGGTTTCTTGAGGGTAAATAAAAGACAGTGAATGTTTTAAAAAATTGGTAAATTCTCTTCGCTTTGCTGTCCGGGCATAATGTTAGTCTAATATCCTCAAAAACACCGGTTATGGACGATAAGAGAAAAGGACAAACGACACAGGGAGGGAACAAAGGGAGTTCCCGTGACAATGACTCATTAGGAAACAGATCACAAATGGGAGCAACATCGGCGGATTTTGATAAGAGGAGGATGCAGACTGTAGAGTCGAATGAGTTGGACTCCGACGCAGGTGAGGCGAATACCGGCCGTGAAAATGTGTCTGGCAGGAAAGGAACTAATGCCCCGGGCGAGCACGGCTTTATAGAAGACATTCTGGACCAGGGCTCTGTGAGGACAGCAGCTTTCGATGACGGGAATGAACCCAGAAGCAAAGAAAGCCTTGAGCACCGTGGAAAAACGCTGGGTAGTGACGACAACCCGAAGAGGAAGAGCACCAGCTCTGACAACGATACAGCGGGAAACAACTCCCAACCTTCTCATGGAGGCGAACAAAACAGTCAAAGTATAGGTTCACCTGAAGAATAATCCATTGTAGCATGGAAGACAAAGATTTGATAAAACAGCAGCCAGGGCCTCAACAGGGTAATATTCACATAGACAGCGATGAAGGCAAAAACGACGATGGCCGCGCAGGCAGCACCCTGGAGAAGACCGAAGGACCGTTAGTGGACGAAGA
>JAFAAT010000056.1 GCA_023426425.1 Bacteroidota bacterium
TGGCCGCCTGCCCGTACCGCCGGATAGGGGGGGGCGGGGGGAGGTCCGTCACTCTCGTCCCTCGTCCCTTGTCCCTCTCGTCCCTGGAAAACAAAAACACGAAAACAACAAATAGTTCTCGCGCCGATCATCTAAACAAAAACACGAAAACACAAAAAAACAACTTCCTGTCCCTCGTCCCTCGTCCCCCGCGTCCCTCTCGTCCCTGGAAAACAAAAACACCAAAACACAAAACAACAAATAGTTCTCGCGCCGGTCATCTAAACAAAAACAGGAAAAAACACCAACCTTCCACCGCAAGAACCTAACACCCCTGCCTACTGATTACTGATTACTGATTCCTGTTTCCTCCCTGCCTCCTTGCTGTCTCCTTGCTGATTGCTTGCTGAAACTCCCTGTAAATCGACACCCCATTTGGTTGACCTTTTTTTCGACCCATTTTTCCACCCCAAATTTTGCCGTTTTTACCCCCTAAAAAACTTTTTTTAAAATTTCTTTCCGCGCCTGGCGCGGCTTTCACCGGCGTTATGTAACGGTTGTAATGCCAAAACGCCTTTTCACGACCGTATCTTTGCATCAAGCAATTGCCCACCGGACTAACTCGCAAACATCGAATCAGAACCGCGGCTGAATCCTTGATTGCAGCTTTAGTCCTCCCGCCTGGCCAGGCACCTCAGAAATCCCATTGTTAACCCCTAAAAACCCTATCAATTATGGCTAGACAAAAAGGCCCAATCAAAAGATCAACTCAACAAAAACACAAAACACAAAAAAACAACTCAACACCTACACAAATCAACAACTAAACAATCAAAGGAAACAACAACTCAACACCTACCCAAATCAACAACTAAACAGATACACGGAACCACGAAAAAACAAATCAACACCCTTCCCTTTCAATTCACTACCTTGTAGTGAATGTGTTTCTCCGCCACCGCCAGCTTTACCGCAGGTGCCTGTCTGCTTTTCGCGGGTGCCGCCGCCATGAATCAGTCACAGTCCACACCACAAAAAGCGCTAAGTACCATACCAGTGTTTTTCGGACTTCAGCAACTGAGTGAAGGTCTGCTTTGGATGGCGCTCACCAATCCGGCATATGCACAACTGGAACGCTTCGCCACCTACACCTTCCTGATCTTCGCGCAACTGGTATGGCCCATAGTCATTCCGCTAAGTATGTACCTGTTTGAAGAACATCGCGAGCGCAAACGTGTAATAAAAGGTTTGTTGATTACCGGCGTCCTGACATCGTTGGCACTGGGCTGGGGCATGTGGCACTACCCGGTGTCTACTATGGTCACTAGCCACCATATTGAGTACAGACTTGATTCTCCTCTAAGCAACCGATGGTTTAGTGGCATCACCTACCTTGCTGCCGCAGTGGTTTCACCATTCTTTTCCAGCATCAAACCATTGAGGTTTGTAGGATTGTTTTTGCTCCTCTCCTATATTGCCTCACGGTTGTTTTATTTCACTTACCTGATTTCGGTGTGGTGCTTTTTTGCAGCTATATTAAGTGTGCTCATCATCGTGATCATACGCCGGCTCAGAACTACTGAACAGACAGCCCTGGTTCCTGAAGCGCCCGTGATCTAGTCTATCCTTCTCTCCAACCGCAAGAATGTTGATACGTGTTTTTTGTTGTTGCGTGATGTTCCTGCTTTATTGCTTCATCAGCGCCTCGCGATGATCCATCGACTCTCCTTCGCATTTCTGCCACGGATTTGTTTCGGGTTTCGATAATCGACTGTCGAATTTATCACAATTGCCTGCTATGCCTTGCCCTCTCAATCAGCAACCGGTACAGTTGCTCTACGAATGGCTCATAATCTAAAAAAGTGTCTGGTTTGATCAGGTAGGCTGCGGCACCCATTTCCAGACATCTGTTCATGATCACCGGGGTGGAGGAAGTAGATGTGATGACCACGGGTATATTACGCCAACCAGGATTTTCCCCAACTTCTTTGATAATGTCGTAACCGTTTTTGCCCGGCATATTGAGGTCAGAGAGTATCAGGTCGGGCAGCTCGCCGGCCTTCTGCTCCAGCCAGTCAAACAATACGTCTCCGTTTCGCGCCTGGAATACAATCTCGAAATGAGGAGAGGCGTCAAATGCTTCCTTCATGAAGAGTTGTTCATCTTCATCATTTTCTACTATGACCAGGCTATACTTGTTCATGTTCAGACTTTATCCTTAGGGGATGTTCATTGATCGTGAAGTAGAATGTGGTGCCTTTGCCCTCTTCTGATTCAGGCCAGATACGTCCATGATGCTTGTCCACTATCTTTTTGCAAATAGCAAGGCCAATACCAGTTCCTGGATACTCTTTTTCTGTATTCAGCCTTTTGAATATCTCGAATACCTTGTGCTGGTCTTCAGGAGAAATGCCAATGCCATTGTCCGCGACTGCAAACTTCACATGTCCGTTCTCGGGCATGCAACTGATCTTTACTCTCGGACGTTGCTTGTTCGTAAATTTGAGTGCATTGCTTACCAGGTTTTGCAGGAGCTGGACGAGCTGCACCTTGTCTCCTTCAATCGTGTCTACCGTACAGGATACATCAATTTCTGCTTTGCTGGTCTCGACAAATGATTTAAGGTTCTGCAAAGCCTGATTGACGAGATCCTTCACTTCAACTGTCGTCATTTGTATCTGCTGCTTGCCGAGCTGAGAGTACTGGAGCAGATTCAGGATCAGTTCCCGCATACGGTTAGTACCGTTTACGGCTTTAGAAATATACTTGTCCAGGCCTTTCAGGTCACCTGCTGCAAGCTTTTTCTCGATCAGAAGCAGAAAGCTTTTGATAGTTCTCAAGGGCTCCTGCAGATCGTGCGAGGCAATGGAAGTAAACTGTTCGAGTTCCTCGTTGGCTGCTTTAAGTTCGCGGTTGGTGATTTGCAGTTCGTCCGCAATCCGGCGATATTGCATATAGCTCTCCCGGAGTATTTTCTCTGATTCTTTTCGCTCGGTAAGATCACGGGTCACTTTAGAATATCCTATCAATGTACCGGCGGAATTATAGACCGCTGTGATCACCACGTTAGCCCAAAACTTTTCACCGTTCTTTCGCAGGCGCCAGCCTTCTTCTTCATATTTGCCTTCAGAACGCGCAACCTTAAGTTCGTGTGCCGGCTTGCCATTGAGAATGTCCTCTTCAGGATAAAAGATTGAGAAGTACTTACCGACAATTTCTTCTTCGCTATAGCCTTTGATGCGCCTGGCGCCCTCATTCCAGCTTATGATCCGGCCCTTGTCATCGAGCATGAAGATTCCATAGTCTGTAACCTGCTCCACCAGGAGTCTGAATCTTTCCTCGCTCTGACGCAGGTATTCTTCATTTTCTTTTTTCTCTGAAAGGTCGCGGGTGACTTTAGAGAAGCCTATGAGCTGGTTTTGTTCGTTAAATAAGGCGGTAAGGACCACGTTTGCCCAGAAGAGGGTGCCGTTCTTACGGACCCGCCATGCTTCCTCTTCATACTTGCCGGTCCTTATTGCAGTTTCCAGTTCCACAACCGGTTTATTGCTTGCAAGGTCCTCCGCGGTATAGAATACAGTGAAATGCTTGCCAATGATTTCCTCGGGCAGGTAGCCGGCAATTCTTCTTGCACCTTCATTCCAGGTGACGATATGTCCTGTCGGATCCAGGAGGAATATTGAGTAGTCTTTCACCCCTTCCACCATCAGGCGGTATCTTTCCTCTGATTCCCGCAATGCAAGTTCCTCCTGTTTACGTGCGGTGATATCACGTAATATGCAGCTAAACCCCCGGAGCACGCCCGGCTCTTCATAGACAGGCGAGATCATGAGTTCGCCCCAGAATCTGCTGCCATCCTTTTTGCTTTTCCATCCTTCAGAGCAATGCTTGCCAGTCTCCGCAGCCAGTTTCATCTCGTATTGGGCCTTCACGCTATCGGTCGGGTCTCCGTAGAAGATCTGCATGGGCTTGCCATCTAGCTCATCTGCAGTGTGACCTGTAAGTACAGTCGTTTCATCGTTGGCATATTGGATGAGTCCATCCTGGTCGATGAGAATGAATGCTTCTTTGAGCGAATTGAGTAAGAAAGTCGGACTGGTCCTGACGGGGAGCTTCATGATGTGGTGTGCTAAAATTAGATGCTAAATGCCGCGCTGCCAAACCGTCTGCACAATTGCTTGAGCATGACAGACATAAGGATAAACACTGGCTTAATTTTTATAATTAGGCACAAAAACCGTTCCTGATGACTACTGCTGCTGTTAAATTTCAGCTGGCTTTCAGGTAGCGGACCAGCTCATCTGCAAGCGCGTCGTATTCCGGCACACTGTTGGGTTTTCTGTAGAAATTATTACAGCCTAGTTTATAACACTTTTGTTCGTCAGATTCGCTAAGGGACGAAGTGAGTACAAATACAGGAATATTCCTGAGCTGGCCGTCAGACTTTAATTCTTCAAGTGTCTGGTAGCCGTTCTTGAATGGCATGTTCAGGTCGAGAAGGATCAGCCTGGGCAACTTCACAGGCGGAATTCTCAGGTAGTCAAGAAGCATAATACCGTTCTCTACACATTCAAAGCTCCCCGCAAAGCTTTTTCTTTGCAAAGCATCCTTGATGAACAGCTGGTCATCCGAATCATCATCTGCAATAATAATATAGTCCTTTTTGCGGTGCTCGTCCATTGCTCTCTTTAGTGGGAATGTCAAAGTTAGGTTTTTCCGAGTTGGTGGATGAGGTTTTCAATTCCCTGTACCATACACACAATTGATGTGGTATTCAGGCGCTGTTGCGCTTACGCAGACCTTTGCATGCGCTGTGCTGTCCCGCACGTGCGGGACAACCGCAATGTAGCACTGAAACGGTCTTATGTGAATGCGCCGTAGGTGTACCCCTTTCCATCCACGCGTCTCAAACATGCACAATCCATTTTTCTCCTCACCATGCAAATTTGCACCAGCTATCTTAGCAGGTGACTAGGCACGATTTTTTCACGTTTTGCGTCTTGTCTATTTTACCACCTTTTATGACTCAAAACATTCTCACCCGCAACAACGTAAAAACGCTGGGTACCGGTACTCAGCCAATGGTATTCGCACACGGCTTCGGCTGCGATCAGAACATGTGGCGCTATGTCTATCCTGCCTTCCAGGATGACTACAACATCGTCCTGTTTGATTATGTCGGTCACGGCAAAAGCGATCGCCAGGCCTATAACAAAGAGCGCTACAGCAATCTCAATGGCTATGCAGACGACCTGCTGGAAATCATTCATTCGCTCCAGCTGAAAGACGTAGTCCTTGTGGCCCACTCCGTAAGCAGTATGATAGGACTGCTGGCTGCTGTCAAAGAACCCGAACTCTTTAGCAATATCATTTTCGTGGGTCCCTCACCCCGCTACATCAATGACGAAGGTTACCTTGGTGGCTTTGAGAAAAAAGATATCGAAGAACTCCTCGATACCATGGACAAGAACTACATTGGCTGGGCCAACTTCCTCGGACCTGCCATCATGAAGAATGGCGATCGTCCCGAACTTGCCGAGGAACTGACAGAAAGTTTTTGCTCCACAGATCCGGTAGTCGCCCGCAACTTCGCAGAAGCCACTTTCTTCTCCGACAACAGGCATGACTTGCCAAAACTTAGGGTTCCTTCGTTAATCATGCAGTGTTCCGACGATCTGATTGCCCCTCTGGAAGTAGGGGAGTACCTGCACAAAAACATCCCTAACAGCAGCCTAAGGGTCATGAAGGCCACCGGCCACTGCCCTCATATGAGTGCACCCGAAGAAACCATAAGCATTATCAAAGAATATTTGCAGGGAATACATTTAAACTGAGGACTGCGAATGGATGACCTGCTCGAAGATGCGCCCTGCGGCTTCATTGTCTTCGATGATGAAGGCATTATCAGGAGAGCCAACGCAACACTTGCAGACTGGCTTGGGCTGGGATCTGCTTCCCTCACCGGAAGCAGATTCGAGTCCTTGCTCACCATTGCCGGACGAATCTTTTACCAGACGCATTTCTTTCCGCTGATTACTTTGCACGGCAAGGCCGAGGAGATTTTTCTCACTTTGAAAGGAAAGGATGGCATCGAAGTCCCCGTACTCGTAAATGCCAAAAGAAAGCTGAGGCATGATAGCACTCCTGAAAATCATTGTGTGGCCATACCAGTCTACCAGCGCAAGAAATTTGAACAGGAACTGATACAGGCAAAACGCACAGCCGAAGAAGCCCTGCAGCGAAACGAACTCCTGCTACAGGCGCAGGCTGAACTGGAGACAAGCAAGCAGGAACTTGACCGGCAGGTGAGGAGGCTTTCTCTCTTAAATCAGGACCTGGCGCAGTTTAGTGATGTCATTTCACACGATGTCCAGGAGCCAATCAGGAAGATAGCCATGTTTGCAGACATTATTCGCAGAGAAGAAGATGCGAGAATTTCAGAGGTGAGTAAACTCTCGCTCGACAAAATAGGCGTAGCAGGCAACAGGATGCGTAGACTGATTTCCAGTCTGCAGCAGTTTGTGAGTGTGGATACGTCCTCTTCAGCTGTGGAGCCCTGCAACCTGAACAAGATCATCAGGCAGGCCCGCCTTAAAGTAATTATCGATTTCCAATACCAGAACTTTGAGATTGATGCAGCTGCACTTCCGGAAGTTGAGGGGCGCTGTGAACAACTGGAGTTGCTGTTTTACCACCTGATCCTCAACGCCGTTCAGTTCAGGAAAGAAGGTGAGCCTGCAAGGATAACGGTAGTAGGCGATATTGTGCAACACAATAGTTTTACGACCATCAAGGGGAAGTACCGCTATATTGATTTTCTGCGCATTAAATTCTCCGACTCCGGCAGAGGGTTTAATCCCGAATACGCCGAATATATTTTCCAGTTGTTCAGAAAAGGCCATGCAGATACTCCCGGCCTGGGTTTTGGCCTTGCCTTGTGCAGGAAAATAGTGGAAAACCATTATGGTTCGATTACCGCACGTGGAGAAGAAGGCAAAGGCGCGAGCTTCATTTTGCTCTTGCCTTTGAAACAATCCTAGACGAATGGTTACTTGCTCTGCGCCTGTATTTTGCCAGAGCAGCAGGAATCCCTTATTTTGCCACCTATGTTCACCAAGGCGTCAAGATTTTTGTGTTTGTCCTCGCTGGCTGCTGCCCTGCTGCTAAATTCATGTAAGGAAGAAAGCCAGGATACTGCTACATCTGAACCGGAGACGAGCATCCCAAGCATCGGCTATACCTACTATACCGCCTATCCCCACGACACCACCGCCTTCACAGAGGGATTGTTTGTTCATGAAGGGAGATTGTTCGAAAGCACCGGATCGCCGCAGGATATGCCGCAAACCCGGTCTCTGTTCGGCATTGTTGATCTTAAGACTGGAGAGATTGACGTGAAGGGAGAAATTGACCGCAACAGGTATTTCGGGGAAGGTATTACCATACTGGGCGACAAACTTTACCAGTTGACCTACCAGACTAAACTGGGATTCATCTACGATGCGAAGACTTTTAAGAAGCTTGGGGAGTTTGTCATGCCCGGGGTAGAAGGCTGGGGGCTCACCACCGACAGCACGCACCTGATTATGAGCGAGGGCACGCACAAGCTCTATTTCATCGACCCGGCCACGATGAAAGCAGTGAAAGTGGTTGAAGTTCGCGATAATATGGGCAATGTAAATTACCTGAATGAGCTTGAGTATGTAGATGGCTACATCTACGCAAACAAATACGGCACCAACCTTGTAGTGAAGATAGACCCCGCTACAGGTAAAGTAGTCGGTCGGGTCGATTTTACCCGCCTGGCTGCGCAAGCCCACCAGGTCTATCCAGGCTCGCTCGAAATGAATGGCATCGCCTGGAATCCTGAAAACAACCGCTTCCTCGTCACCGGGAAAATGTGGCCTTTTATTTTTGAAGTAACCATCCCCTGATATTCGCCGACTCCTGCAGGCTGAAACATGAAAAGCTTTTGCAGACGCGAGTATTCAAGTTACACAGAGGCCAGGGAGGAGGCGAAGAGATATACAGAGCTGTATGGTAGCTGCGCACGCATCTCTCTGGTGGAGTAGAACTTTCGTGCCTCCCAGTATCTAGCTACGGACCTCCTTCTCTATTCAAAAACAAAAAGCGACTGTCCGGTATTGAACAGTCGCCTTTCTGATTGATGGGGGCTTATTTTTGGATCATGATCTTCTCAGTGTACTGAGCAGACTCTGTCGCGATTTTTACGAAGTACAGGCCTTGCTGAAGCTGGCTTGCATCCAGGGAGATATTCTGGTTTGTAGAGGCTGTCTTAGAAACTACTGTTCTGCCGCTGATGTCCAGGATGGATATAACAGCCTCACCATTAGCATTTCCTTTCCAGCTGATATTGATCACGCCTTCAGTTGGGTTAGGATAGATGTTGAAGAAACTGCTGGCAGCAATGTTCTTTACACTGGTCACTTTTGGCTTGATCTCATCTGCAGTCTCACCGAAGTTGATGTTTGTGATTTGATGCATGGTTGAAGTGATAGCCAGCGTAGCTGAAGAGGTAGTAGTGTAGTTCATCTTCTCAGGATAGATGTTATAGGTGCCAATTGGCAGATCACTGAAAGAGTAGTCGCCATTGTTATCAGTATAGGTAAACTTAACCAGGTCGTTGGTTGCTGCATCGCGAAGCATGACCAGTACATCAGGGATGCCGTTTGCAGTACCCTTGTTAGCGCCTTGTGTGATGCTTCCGCCAATGAATCCCGGACCTGTGGTAGGTGCACCAGTCTGCATGATGATGTCTCTTCCTGCAGACGTGCCACCAGTGTGATTGATTACGGTTGCGCTACTCCAGTAAAGGCTGCTTTGGTGATAAGTAGGGATGAATGTAGTAGACCAGCTGGTTCCGTTACCAAGAAGGGCTGCTTTGGTTCTGTATGAGCCAGATGCTACGTTATTGAACTCATAGTACGCAGTAAAGGATCCGTTGGTTGTCAGAGAGTCTATAGCAGTCAGGGTATTAGCTACAGCATAATGCTCGATCAGCCATACTTTGAAACCAGCCTGAATCAATCCCAACGTAGAATCCCAGTGAATGACACCTGCAATTTTGTTGGCAGTCGGATTGCTATTGCCTGGTACTGTTACGTTTTGGTAGACTGTGTCACTACATACTGTAGACATGTCAAGAGTGTCCATCCATTGGTGAATGAGCTGAACCTGGTAGGTGCCGGCTGTAGTGTATGTATGGCTTGCGTGCTGCGAGCTACTGCCGTTTCCGTCGCCGAAATTCCAGTAGGAGAACTCAAGCGCGGAAGGGATGTTCAGGTTAGTAGAAGTGTTGATAAACTGAACCGACATGTTGTTAATGTTTGGGTTCATGCCCGCACTGAGTGTTGAGCAGTTGATCTGGGCCATAGCAGGAACAGCCAGCGCCGCAGTCATTAATGTAAAGAAAAGCTTTTTCATAAAAATGTTTTTTAGTTGGTTTCTATCTATGACGCCGGGACTTTCTCAAATGTTAGTGAAACTGAAAAAAATTTCCAGATCGGCTGTTTTCTGCCAGTTTTTAGCGGAATTGTCCTATCTCCTATGTGCTGCAGCGTTCTAGCTTTACGAAAAACTTATTCATATGAACCGCAAAGACTTTCTCTGGAGAACCGGCGCAGCGATGTTGGCATTTACACTTCCTGTAAGGAATAACTACGCTTTTGGGGCTGACGCTCCTATGTCTGGCTCTGCGTGCATACCTACCACTGCCGATATTCTTGGTCCGTATTACCGCGCGAATGCTCCTTTCCGCAGCGATCTTACTATTTCCGGTGATCCGGGGACGATCCTTAACTATAAAGGAACCGTCATGGATGAAGATTGCAACCCTCTGGAAAATGCTATTGTAGACGTCTGGCAGGCCAACGATGGCGCTGTTTACGACCAGACCACAGCCAATTTCAACTACCGCGGCAGGTTTCAGACGGGACCTTCCGGCGCCTACGAGTTTAAGTCGGTGAAGCCGGGCTGGTACCTCAATGGTTCACAATACCGTCCTGCGCACATCCATTTCCGCGTGACCAGGCCTGGCTATAAGGAGCTCATCACCCAGCTCTACTTCCAGGGCGACCCCTATATTGCTGCCGATCCCTGGGCCTCAGATCCTGATGCGCAGATGCGAATAGTGCCCGTAAACCAGGTGGGTGGGGAAGATGTAGCTGTCTTCGACATCACCCTCGAGTCAAACACCACTGGCATCAATGAGGTGCAGCAAACTTCTCCGGTAGTCATAGCCCCAAATCCGGTGACCGATGTGGCGCGTTTCGATTCCCCTGCCGTTGAGATTCGCAACATCGAGATTTGCAACCTTGCCGGGCAATTAGTAGCTACCGCCTATGATCTGCAAACGTGTAACCACGAGCTCCGGCTCAATTACCTGGGTTCAGGTATCTATTTCTGTCGCATCGAAACAGCAAAAGGAATTTTTGTACACAGGGTGGTGAAGCAATAAGTTTTTCTACCGGTAGTAACAATTACAGGGGCTTCTCAGATCGGGAAGCCCCTGTTGTGCTCAGAAGGTGTGGACAGTATGTGGTGGCAGGTCTCCGAGTTGTTAATGCCCTGGAACTATACTATCAGACCGCAGTTTGTATACAGGATAAATGAAGTCTACCTACTGTAGGTGTACTGAAAGGTCTCTACAGGGTCTCTATGAGGTCTCTGGAAGGTCTCTATGCGGTCTCTAATCGTTTTTGCACTTTGTGAGGAATTGGTTTGCACGGGAGGTGTGAAGAGCGGCAGTTTTTGTTTCCTATTTCAAGTCTGTTTCGTGTTGTATTCAGGAGCGTACATTAATACCGAAAACGTAAAAGAGTAACCCGAATAGGTAATAGATTTTTCCATTACTGTCATAGAAGGTGTCGTTGGAGAATTGTCACAAGCAAGCATGCTCCGCCGTTCGCTACTTCAGGTCTTATTTGGGATCGCCAGACTTTACGGTCAAGCCTTTATACGGTCAGGCTGCTTCGCTCCGGCCACCCCCATTTGCCGTGGCAAATGTTTTGTTACGTCCACACTATTGATGTGTTTCAATATTAATTAGACGATTTATACTATGAAGGAACAGGAGTCTTTTTGGCAGCGGATTGGTTTGCATGAATGGTTTTTGAAGGAAGATCTGCCTGAAAAAGAGGAAGTTGCACCTTCCCTGACCCCGGATAAAGTTTATCATTATATACTGGAGAAATTCAAGGAGTCCATAAAGGAGCTATCCTTTGCGAACCGCATTATTTTCTACCACGAGTACATTATTTGTTTCAATACTGAAGATTATCACGACTTTACAGAGAGGAAAAAAGGGCTTTTTGGCCTCATCGCCCAGGAAGTGGTGAAGGAATTTCATGCACATCTGAAAGGGCAGAAGCAGAAGGGCCGGCTGGTTGTTCCTTCTTCGAGCAAATGGGTATTCCGCTTTGTGTCTCACCCCAGCTATGCGCGGGGAGATATTGGGTTTATAGGAAAGTTGCTTCCCGACACTTCCCTGCATAAAGAAGATAATCTGAGGGTAACATATATTCCGCGTCAGACAGGAATTGCCCAAACTGTTGATATCAATGAGGAAGTGCTTGCCGGTTTTCACTATTACAGCGATGGCTATTATGAGCTGCCGTTCCAGGACATCGGAGGTGATCTGCCTCCCCAGGAAGTGCTTGTGCAGGGGAATAAATCAGCCTCCAAAGCAAAGCTGGAGACTATCCTGCCTGACAAGGCCTTTGCCGGTAAAAAGCTTCAGTACTTTATAACCGAGGATCTGGTGACCGTGACCGGCAGTGAGTCCAAAGAGGAAGGTGGAAGCGTATTCAGGATCCCATCCGAATGGGTAAACTCTCCACATCTTCAGATTCGGTTTGACGGCAAAGAGGGCAAGTTTTACGTAGCTTCTTTTGGTGAAAAGACGATCGTTAATGAACAGGAAGTGGAGAGGAGCAGTGAAGATGCGCCCGAATGGAAGGAACTACCTATTAATTCTCACATAGTTCTGAACGGAATAGTTGGCATAAATATTTTCAGAGCATAGGCATGTCACAGATTTTATCGTTGTGCCTGCTGGGGATCTGCGTGCTGCTGCTGCTTGCGCACTTCGGTGAAATCAAAAAATCCCACAGGTCTGATGGCAGATAGCTTTTTCGGTGCTACGGATAAAGGGCTGCGAAGAGACAACAATGAAGATGCTTTCGTTGTTCAGGAGGTCATGGAAGGCCGCTATATTGCTGCCTGCGTGATAGATGGCGTAGGGGGCTATGAGGGCGGAGAGGTAGCTGCGGCACTTGCAAAGGACACCATTCTTGAAATTTTAAGTTACAACTCTGACCGTGCCGAAGATACACTGAGGTCCGCATTACGGTTTGCAAACCAGAAGATTTTTGAAGAAAAGGAGCGGAACCCCAATCACAGCAAAATGTCCTGTGTGCTTACAGCCGCCCTGGTGGACATAAAAAGCAACACTGTACATTATGCCCATATCGGTGATACAAGGCTTTACCTGCTGAGAGGTGCAACCCTTGTGAAACTGACCCGGGATCATTCCTTCGTAGGCTTCCTTGAAGATTCCGGCCGCCTGACTGAGGAAGCCGCCATGAAACACCCTAAACGTAATGAAATCAACAGGGCCCTGGGGTTCGATCCCTTACTGGATCAGAAACAGGACCTTATCGAAACCGGCTTTTCCCCTTTTCTGCCGGGTGATATCTTACTTCTTTGCAGCGATGGGTTGTCTGACATGGTCAACCAGAATCAAATGACCAATATTCTTTCTGAAAAAGGGAGCCTCGAAGAAAAAACCCATACGCTTATCCGCGCTGCCAACGAAGCGGGAGGAAAGGATAACATCACGGTAGTGTTGGTGAGAAATGACAAGCAGGTGCAGCAACATGAGGCAACTGCCCCTGCCTCCCCGGCTCAGCGACAAACTCAGACTGAAATCGTGGAATCAGGAGCCCGCACTTCAAACCACCACGCAGCCTATGCTGTGCGCAAGCGCCCAAGGCGTTTCCTGGTGATTGTTGCCTGCCTCCTGCTATTGATGCTGGCACTTCTGGTCTGGCGCAGCAATGCTGCTATTCGAGCAATACCAGCAGACAGGTGCAGTGTGCTACCTGAGGGTACAGAAGAAGAACAAGAACATTCAACCGGACACTCACTCGATCAGACAAACATGGATCTAAATAATTGGCAGGAGGTGGTAAAATGAACCGCCTGAGAGTACGCAACCTGGAAAGGATTTTTCTATTGATGACTTCCGTCATCCTGGCCCTGCTTTTCTTCAGGTTGTATTATATAGAGAGGGACAGCTTCAAAGAGGTTGCCCCACGTCTGCGCGATGGCAGCATGGTCAATATCAACGAGCCCGATGCTGACAAAGCTTTGCGCGCATTGCTCGTCAACCGATTCTACTTTGAGGATCCGGCTGATGCTCAATTTGCGGCAAATGCCGTTGCCGAAGGCTTTGGCAAAGGTGTCGGAAACCTGGACAATATCGGAGAACTCAATAAGAAAGCATTTGCTGTTAGTGTGAAAGATGCCGCGGCTCGGGGTGGCGTCTCCTTCAAAAAACGCGCACAGCTGTCTACCTACCTGATCGGGTTCAGCCAGGAAGATTCTGTTTTATATAGCCGGGAGCAGACTCAGCCTGCAAAACTTCCCTCAGTGGCAATTACCGGTGAAGGTCCAAGGACGATTTCAGGTATAATAAACAATGAATCCGAGCAGCCCGTTGGGGGTGTACTTGTACGACTGAAACTGGTAGTCTCAGAAGACAGCATCTATACGGACGACCGTTCAGAAGAAGAAGTGAGAACGATGACAGATACCACCAGTGGTATGCGCCAGGTGTTTTTGCTCGATTCTTCAGGTGCCCGCAGGCTGCTTTCTTTCACTGCCTTTGCAAGGACTGATGGAAGCGGAAGTTTTGCATTCAAAGGTTTACCCGCATTCAGAACGTACGAGGTACTTCCCCTGCAGCCAGGCTACCAGTTTGGTGGTTCCAAGGGCGTGCAGCGCCTGGAGGAGGATGTGGAGCTCGAGTTTAGACAGGTACCACATACCATGAAGCTTTTTGCTACTCACGACTTCAACAACCTGAAAAGAGAAAAGGCATTGATTGTACGGACGCCGGATTACGTGACGAAATGGTTTACAATTATCGCAATAGGATTCCTTGCCGCTTTCTTTGTTGTTCACTTATTGCTTACCATTCGATTCCCTCATGCCGACCAGTTGCTGTTGCCGGTTCTGATGTTGCTGACGGGTCTCTCCTTCCTGACACTGATGAGTCTGCAGGATCCCTTGCGCGACCGCTTTTTTGCGCAAAGCACCTTCTATTATTTCCTGGGGGGTATTGCTGGCATTTGTATCATGCTGCTGTTCGACTTCCGAAAGTTTACAAATGACTCACTTCTCTACCGGATGGGTGTGCTGAAGAAACTGGGAAGGGCAGCAAATGGTTTCCAGTGGGCATTTCTTGCTATAAGTCTGCTGGTACTCACTCTGTTATTTGGTTCCGGTCCTGAGGGTAGCGGTGTTAAGGTTAATTTGGGTCCCTTCCAGCCAAGTGAGGCCGTGAAGTTTCTTTTGATCATCTTTCTTGCAGGCTATTTTACAGTCAATGAGAAGTATATCTCTGAGTATGCGCACTGGCACAAGCGGTGGTCGTTTTTTGGTTTTGCACTTGTAGCCATCGTATCAGCCATCCTGCTCTACCTGATGCTGGGCGACCTTGGTCCAGCCATGGTGAGCTGCTTTACTTTTATCGTACTCTTTTCTTTTTCCAGGGGTGATTTTCTCAACATGGCTGCTGCTGTCGTGCTGTACATTCTCAGCATCTGGTTGCTGAAAAACCTATGGATTGCTACAGGGGTGACTTTTGTGCTTGTATTCGCATCCGCTGCCTTCCTGAAAAAAGGCCTCAGTGAATCTGCTGTGATGGCGCTGGTAATAATCGGCGGCTTTTTGTTGCTGGACAAGATGACCTTCCTCACGGAGCTGATTCCCGGTCCAATGCAGCGGCTTGTAGATCGTAAGGCGATCTGGCAGAACCCATGGGATAACGAAGTTTATGGTGGCGACCATATAGCCAATGCTATCTGGGGAATGTCTTCAGGTGGTATCAGTGGGCAGGGCGTAGGAGAGGGGTTTGCAAAAACAATCCCCGAAGCCCATACAGACATGATCTTGCCAGCTTTGGGCGAAGAATTTGGCTGGGCAGGGATTATCTGTGTCTTTATTCTGTTCCTCATCTACCTGCACCGTTCGATCATCATTGGAAGACAAACGGGACGGTCGTTCCTTTTCTATCTCTGTGCAGGCACTGGAATTGCCACGTTTGTGCAGTTCCTGCTGATAGCAGGAGGATCTGTAGGGGCATTGCCGCTGTCGGGAGTAAGTCTTCCTTTTATGAGCTATGGCGGCTCGTCTCTTATCATCAATATGGTGGCCGCAGGGTTTCTTCTGTCCTCCTCTCATATCCGGGGTAGCGAGGTTCAGATGAAGTTTATTGCCGGGCAACAGGACCGGAATCTGGTGCCTGCCTTGGCAGTCGCAGTACTTAGTGTGGTGTTGTTGTCGGTTACAGTGTCGCAGTATTTGTTCAACAGTAAGAAATGGGTTGTTCAGCCGGCACTTGTGGCAAACCGGAGTGGCGCACGCATTTTCAGTTACAATCCGAGGATAGCAATACTTATGAACAGGCTCCAGGCGGGAACTCTTTATGATCGTAAAGGCAGAGTACTCGCCACCAGCCACCCGGAACTGATCCTGAAGCAGAAAGGCATGCTTGCACAGCTGGGTATAGAGCCATCACGTCTGAATGCACTGGCACGCCAGCGGCAGAGCAGGTTTTATCCATTTGCAGAGCAGACGTTTTTCTGGGTAGGTGATATAAACACAGGCTGGTTCATGGGCGGCACAAATGGGTATTTTGCCGAGTACGAACATATCGCTGATCTGAGAGGATTTCCTACACCGGAACAAAACTTCAAGGTGACAGCCACCCGCTTCCGTGATGAGCGTTTTCTGCCTGAACAGACAACCGAAATGACCGTCAGGAAGCGAGACTATTCAGCCCTGGCGCCACTTCTGCTTGCCGGAATCAACAGTCGTGAAGTTGAGGAGTTCAAGAAGAGAAACCGGGATGTCTACATGACCATAGACGCGGCGCTTCAGGTACGACTGAATCATGAGCTCCAGACCCTTGACAGTCTTAAGGATAGTCGCATCTCAGTAGTCGTGATGGACGCTTCAAATGGTGATGTGCTGGCTTCCTCATTTTATCCCTTGCCTACACTGGATCAGCCGGAAATACTAACGCTTACGACGGCAGAGGAGAACAGGCTACCCCGATGGGTATCCAACAGGGATGTAGGTTTCACTCTTGCCACCCAGCCGGGATCATCAGCCAAACTGGTTACAGCATTGGCGGCATTCAACAAAATTGGTGCAGAGGCGGCGACCAAGACTATTCATGTGCGCGGTGGTGACCTCATACGCACGAGCGGATATGAGCCGGATGAGGCAGGAAATATCACAATTGAACGTGGACTGGTGCGCTCCAACAATCCGTTCTTTATCCGGCTGGCGAATGAGTTTCAGCTGCAGGAAGAGATGGCAACCATTTACATGCAGACGGGGATGTTTCTGCGGGGTGTGGGTGGATACTATTTCAAAGGCGATTATTATAACGCTGCCCAACAGGAGCAGTGGCGGGAGTATTGGAGGGATACTGAGTTCAAAAGTCTGAAATCTTATAATCCAAACAACATCCGCCGTACCCGTGGTAAAGGAATTTCAGGCATGTCGTGGGGACAGGGTGAATTGATTGCGACTCCAGCATCCATCGCCAGGGTGGCCGCAGGTATTGCCAATGGTGGTATTCTGATGCCCAGCCGGTATGTGTTCAGGGTGGCAGATTCATTGTTACGACCCGAAAAGGGAATACCGCTTGCCAAAGACTCGGTCTATGCTGCCTACATGACGGACTATATGAAAAAGCAAAGTGCAGGAAAGCTCCACCATTTAGGCATAGCCGTAGCGGGTAAGACAGGAACCCCTGAACGGATAGCCCGGGGCGAACGTATTAATGATGGCTGGTATGTCTTTTTTGCGCCTAAGGTTGAGGGTGCCGGACACATTGTGGTTTGTGTAAGAATAGAGAAGACCAGGGGGTCGAGCGTGGCGGTGAGGCTAGCTGGCGCGGATGTTGTTCCGGTACTCAGGCAGATGGGCTATATAAAAGGTTTTGAACAGCCGGGAGTACAGGCGCCGGTACTAGCCCAGGCAGGCGCAGGTCCACAGATTACGAATTCGACTCAGACGGTTGTGTCTGATACTACTAATACAAGATAATATGTTTGAACTTTTTCAGAATAAACCGTCCGCTCCTTCTGATGTGAAAACGATACGTCAGGAGCTACTGCTTTTCATAAAGGACCAGCTTAAAGGAATTGACAGCGGCGAGGGTGGTGGTCTCAAAAGCATCCAGCTATACTTTGCACCGCCTAATGAGACAAGACATCTTTACGAGTCTGCAGCATACTATGACAATCCTGATCGCTTCAAAGCAGAGGTACAGAAGATTGCTGATGACTATGCCATTGACTTTCCGGAAGAATGGTCACTCGAATTATTGTTTGAGGATACCATCCCGGAGAAGTGTATTGTTGCCGAACACATGCCGGTGGGCCTGTATATATCTACGAAGAAGCAGCTATTAAGCAGGAGCCGTACGAAAGCTGTGATCTCTGTGCTGCGCGGAGAAGCAGAAAAAGCTTCTTATTCAATCACGGCTGGTGATAAGAAAGTGTGTATTGGCCGTGAGCGCAATGCCACTACTTCAGATGGGTTCATGCGACTGAACACGATTGCATTCCCATCTGAGAAAGCGGAGACCAACAAGTATATCAGTCGCCAGCATGCGCATATAGAATGGAACGGCAAGGAGGGGGCTTTTTTCCTGTTTGCTGATGAAGGTGGCATACCTCCGCGCAACAAGGTAAAGGTTCTTACCGGTGCGGGTGAGCAGCTTCGCCTCCAGGCAACAGCTATAGGGCACAAGCTGGAGGATGGTGATCAAATCGTGTTGGGCGACGGTGCACTGCTGATGTTTAACTACGACCTCAATGAGTAAGCTGTTTACCATAGCTGAGGGTTTGGAGAACCTGGGCGCCCTGAAAACAGGCGGGCAGGGCTCTGTGTACAAAGCAAAGCGGACCGGAGTGATTACCACTGCGGTGAAACTGCTTCCTACGCCGATTATGAATGAGAGTCTGAGTGACAAGAACTATACAGACTTTCAAAACGAAGTGCAGAAACTAAAACGGGTAAATGAAGAATCCAATCCCAATGTGGTGAAGATTTTGAGCTCTGGTATCACAGAAACCGGTTCCTTCCCCTACATCGAGATGGAGTATATCGAAGGTCCTGACCTGGAAGAACTGCTAAAGCCTCCTCATGACCCTGTATTTACGATCCGGGAAACTATTAAGGTGGCGGAGCATCTTGCCCATGCGCTTGCCCATTGTCACCAGGCTGATGTGAGGCATGGTGACGTCAAAAGCAATAATGTAAAACTGAACATTCATACTGGAAATTATGTGCTGCTGGACTTTGGACTTGCTGTGATGTCGGATGAGCAGCGACGCTCCAGTCTGAGACAGGCGGGAGCTATTGAATTCATGGCACCGGAACAAGCAAGCGGGCAGTTGTTGTTCCAGTCTGATGTCTATAGCTTCGGCGTCATTCTGTTTGAGCTTTTGGCTGGTAAAGTGCCTTTTCCACTGCATGACCGGAGCGAGACTGCCCGTAATAATGTGATGGTGGCACACATGGAAACACCTCCTCCGAGCCTGATGGAGCTTCGTGAGATGCAGAATATCTGGTCCGGCGATCAGAGAATGCATGAGATGAATGTGCCGCAGTGGCTGATTGCCATGATCTACAGGTGTCTTGAGAAAGACCCAGACAAAAGGTTCATGAATGGTAAGGAGCTGTATGAGCATATTGCACGGCATTCTACAGCTGCCACTCCTATGACTACCGACAAAGAGGATCAGATTACCCTGCTACGCGAAGAATATCAACGCCTGAAGCAGGAGAATGAACAGCTTAAAGCTCAGCTCGCGGGCATGCCGCCAGTTGCCGGGTCGGGTTCATCAACAACAGGACGAAAGCCAGCACCGCCGCTTCCCCGCGGACTGGTGTTGGGCGGTGTCTTTTTTGGTCTGGCGCTTTTGACATTAGTTTTGGTACTGGTGCTACGCAACGGTGGGTCCAGGGATGGGACACAGCAGGAGCTTACGGGCACTGAAACGAAAGCAGTTGACCGGTATTATAAGGTAATGGCGGATCGTGCCTACTTTCACAACGATCCCGATCCTGAGACCCGCAGAAATGCTTACCTGATTCCTTCTCCAGCCCTGATTCGTGCGACCCGGAAGCAAGGAGAGTTTATCTACACAGAGTTTACTAATGCCCGTGGACAGACCTCAAAAGGCTGGGTGAAGGTTGCCGATCTGGTGCCTTTTGCTGAATGGCTAAAGAGCGGAGCGGCACGCAATACTAATCCATCTGCCCAGGATATCCGCACCTATCTCAGTGAAGCTTCAAAGTTGATGGAGCGGGAGGAAGAGGAGGTCGCTGCCCTGGTGTACGGTTACCTTGCCCGTCACCAGGTTCCTGAAGCGATGTACCAGTTTGGCCACCTGGCTATCAAAGGACAAAATCCTGAATTGAATTGTAAAGAGGCTATTAACTGGATGACCGGGGCAATTGAAAAAGCATACACCCCGGCAAAGCGGACCATGGGCATATTATATCTGTACGGAGAAAATTCTGAAGTGCTGGAAACCTATAGTTATACAGGCTGTGATTTTGATGAAGATCCTGCTAAAGGTTCGCGGCTATTGATGGAAGCTGCGCTGGAGGGTGATCTTGAAGCCCAACGGATTCTGACGGAATACAATTCAGCGCGCGCTAATTAGATGGAGAAGTAGCTGCCTGTATTGGTGGCAGGGCTTCGCCCTGTGGTGCCAGGGGCTCAATCTCGAGTTCTTCCATTCCTCTTCTGATGCCTTTGTTGAGCAGCCTTTGCGCTTCCTGTTCAAGCTCTATTTCCCATTGTGCTTTAGGGGTAGATGCAGGCGTGCGTTGCTGTTGTATAACTGGCTTTTGATCTAAAGGCTCAGCTGGTTTTTCCATTTCCGGGGAAGTGGTTTTTACAACCACAGGTTCTATTTGTTTCTCGTTCCGGACCGGCGGTCTGGCAGATGGCTCTTCGTTCTGATCAAAATCGTAGACAATACCGTTGTAGGTTTTTCTGTGTTCGTCATTAAACCTCCACGCATCTGCGACAGGTAGCCTCAGGCTGACTTTCTCACTAAGCGTCTCAGGTAATGAGGGGCTGGAAGGTTTCTTTTTTTGCCAGTTCTGACCACCGTCTATGGAGTAAACGAAGTCCTTGTTTGTGAAGTCATAGTAGGCATTGAGTTTCGGATAGTAGTAAAACTGGTAAGGGTCAGTTGATGAAGCGGTCTCGCCGGCTGCCTTGTTCTTTTTGGGAATTAATACGAACGCAAGCAGCCCAAGTGCCAATACAGAAGTCAATATCCAGCCTAACTTTTTCATTTAGAGACCTTTGAGAGTTACAATGCAAAACACGTTCCGGCAAACAAAAACTCAAGTTAAAACGACAGGTTTTTGGCACAAACACAGTTTATTTGTATCAAACTTATTCACACCATGAGCATAAGAACAGCTGATTATTGGAAACAACGGCTTGCACTCACGAGCCATCCCGAGGGTGGCGCATTTTCAGAAGTCTACCGCTCCGGACTGGTCATCCCACAGGCGCAGATCGGTGGTGGCTTTAAAGGCGACCGCAACATCAGCACCAGTATTTATTTTCTGCTGCAACATGGAGAGTTCTCTGCGTTTCACCGCATTGCATCTGACGAGCTCTGGCATTTTTATGACGGCGTAACTTTGAGCATCTATGAGATACGCGAAGGCCAGTTGCATAAGCATCTGCTAGGTTTGGATTTTGAGGCCGGTGCCCGTCCTCAGGTACTCATTTCTGCCGGCAGCTGGTTTGCCTCAGTGGTGGAAATAGAGAACGGCTTTACCCTCTGCGGTTGTACAGTATCTCCCGGTTTTGATTTTGAAGATTTCGAAATGGCGGACCGTGCTTTGCTAACACAGGAGTTCCCCATACACCAAGAGATCATCCACTATCTTACACATCCGTGATGATATTCTGGCAGGTAGCACCATACAAAGGTGGGGGCTAACGCAGTTTACAAGAGGATGCAGGGCCGTTTGGTCGATCCTGTAAATACAAAGGCAGCAACCGTCATTGGTCGCTGCCTTTGATTTAGGAATTGCTCTTAGACTATTGTTGCCTTAATTCACCTATGGCTTTTCGTTCTTTGTAAAATCTCCGGCATAGATAAGCACCAGCTTATCAAGGTCGAGGTATTTCTTCAATGCGTCGTTGATCTGAGCCACTTTCAGTGATTTCGCCTTGCTTTCCATTTCTGTATAGAAGTTAAGATCTTTACCATCGAACATATAGTTGTTCAACATGTTCACGAGGTAATTGTTGTTGTCCAGGTAAATCTTCCTTTGCTGCAGCCAACTTTGCAAACTGCTTTTCCACTCTTCTTCAGTGAAACCAGATGCCAGTGCTTTCTTCATCTCATCCTGCAGTGCACTGTTTAGCTTATCACGGAAGGTAGGGTTGAAGATAGCATAGAGCCCTATGGAACCTGAGGGGTATTTATAGCCTGCGCTATAGAAAGATCCTGCACCATAACTCATGCCCTCGGCTTCACGCAGGCGCTGCGGAATCCGGGAAGACAGGAACGCCCCGCCACCCAACATTTCATTGGCCATGGTCAGTGCTACGAAGTCAGGATCTTTTTGCGTGAGGCGGATATTTATGCCACCAAGCAGACCCGCATTGGTTTTGTCATTGATTTGCACGATCTCGATGCCGCCTTTCACGTCAAAATACTTTTCTTCTATGTCCTTGAACGGTTTTTTTGAGTTCCATTTACTAAAGGAATTTGAGAGCTGGGTTTTTGCCTGTTCAACATCCAGTCCGCCCACGAAGGTGCCATAGCCATTGTTTGCTCCGTAGAAGTCGTTGTAGAAGGATTGAATATCCTTTAAGGTAACCTTTTGCACAGTCTCCAGTTGTTCGGCGGAAGTCTGCAGGTAGAAAGGATGCCCTTTTGGATAGAGGTTCAGCTTTTTGGTAAGTGTCTCGTTGGCCACAGTCATAGGATCGGTCATGCTGTTTTCAAGGTCGGCCTTGGTATCCAGCATCAGCTTTTCAAATTCCTTTTCATCAAAAGAAGGATTCAGCAACATGTCCTGCAGCAGCTCCATTGCTTCATCAAAGTGTTCTTTGTCTGTGTTGATGGAAGCATAGAGTGTGTTGGTGTTGCCATAGAAGTTGATAGAAGTCTTGTTCTTATCCAGTTGGTCACTGATGTCTTTTCTGGACCTGGTCTTTGTACCATACTTCAGCATTCTGGCAGTTAGATAAGCCACATCGTTCTTTCCGGAAAGTGAGGCTTCGTCGCCCATCTTCAGCATCAGGGTTCCGAAGATCTTGTCTCCTTTCACAGGCTTGCGCAGGAGCGCATACTTCATTCCATTAGCCAGGGTGCCATACACTGTCTTTTCTTTGATGTTCTCGATAGTTGGATCAAAGGTTTCTGTTATCTCCTTTATTTCCCTGCCTTTGTAATCTTTGGTCAGGGCGGCAATGTCCGGAGTTTCTGCTACAGTTACGCGCTCTGGTGCTTTATCGGGGATGAACATACCCCAGGTCCGGTTGCTGGGTTTGTAGTATTTCTTTGCTGCTTCCTTCACATCGTTCAGAGTCAGTTTTTCTATTCTGTCGCGGTTGATGTACCAGAGTTTGTAGCTACCTGCACCAATCATTTCTGTTAAGTTGATGGCGAAGCTGATGGTGTTGTTATACACGTTTTCCGTCCTCTTGATTATTGAGTTCTTTGCACGTGTCAGGTCATCTTCTGTAATGCTGGCTGTGGCGAGTTGATCCATCACACGGGTGAATTCATTCTTCACATCCATGATATCCTTATCCTTTGGCACTTCGGCGTTGAAGTAGGTGAAGCCAGGGTCCTGCAGGGCCAGGCTATAACCATAGACCTTAGTAGCTTTTTTAGTTTCAATCAATGCCTTGTATAATACACCGGAGGGTTCGTTGGTCAGTATTTCGATCAGTGCGCTGTTGGCAGCGTAATCCTTATCGGCATAGGAGGGTGTGTGATAGCCCATAGCCACATACTGGATATCGCCATTGCGGCGCAGTTCCACCATGCGCTCACCGTCCTGTGTGGGTTCCACCGTGTAAGTGGGTTGTAAAACACGTTGCGGTTTAGGGATTGCACCAAAGTATTCACCAATCCAGCCAAGGGTCTTGTCAACGTCAAACTTGCCAGCTACAATCAGAGTGGCATTATCCGGCTGATAGTATTTTTTATAAAAAGCACGCAGGTTTTCGATAGGCACTCTTTCGATGTCCTCCTTGCTGCCAATGGTGGACTTGCCATAGTTATGCCAGAGGAACATGGTAGAGAGAATGCGCTCTTCCAGGATGCTGCCGGGGTAGTTCTCTCCCGCTTCAAATTCATTTCTTACCACCGAGAATTCCTTGTCCAGCTCGGATTTCTCTATAAGGGAGTTGACCATACGGTCGGCTTCCATATCCAGTGCCCATTTAAGGTTTTCATCAGAAGCTGGTAATACTTCGTAGTAGTTGGTACGATCATACCAGGTTGTTCCGTTTGCCTGTGCTCCTTTGTCTGCGATGGCTTTCTTGATTTCCTTGATGCGATGTGTGCCTTTGAAGAGCATATGCTCAAGCAGGTGGGCCATGCCCGTTTCCCCATAGCCTTCATGGCGTGAACCGACCTTATAGACAATATTCACCAACACATTGTTTTGAGTTGCGTCGGGGATCAGTAGAACCTGCATACCGTTGTCCATCCGGTACTCAGATACATTCTCCACCTTAGTAACAAATGTGGGTGCCTTCTTCGCGCTCTGCGCATAAACACTCTGCACCTGACACACCATCAGTGTGCAGAGGAGCATTAGAGACAAGACCTTTTTCATGAGCAATTGTTTTTAGGACCATAAATATAACATGAGATTATTTATTTATTGCATCTTTTCTCTTCATTGGATGTGTGAGAAATCAAGCCGCAGGGCGGATGCTGTACACTCGGCTTTCGTGGCGAACATTGCTCCACCTGACTCACCTTGCGCAAGGCGGGTGAAAGCCGCTACCAGAGCGGAAACTTTTTATAAAATAGGCGGTCTGGAGGCCCTAAAAAGGTAGTAAAACAGCATTATGAAAAGATCTATTTGAAAACTTCCCTCTCATCAGGGCTTATCAGGGAGTAATCAAGGAGTAATCAAGACATAATCAGGTAGGTAGCAGGAAGGTATCAGGAATTCCTGTGATTGTAAGAAATTGAGAATCAGCCGTATGGTATTAAGGCTTATTTTAAGGAGAGATGAAAGCAACAAAGGACAAAACATTTTTTTTCATCAAAACCTACCTAACCGGGCAGTATTTCATGACAAAACCCGCAGATCCGGCGAATTTTCTCCCGCTATTGCGCCTGACTAATATATTTTTTGAATTAAAGTGATTCAGGTTTTCCAAACTCGTGCAGGATGTGGGCGCTCCGGAATACTCAATTGCTTGTATGTAAATGAAGCCTTCCCGGCACCGTCTTTTTGCGTCGGTAACAAACACAATTTTATGGCAGATTCAAATCGCAATCGTAACAGCAACAAGTCTACAGATCATGAGAGCCGCCGCGGCACCCTTAGCGAAAACAGAGGCAATAAAAAACTACCTGACAACAAGGGTGACAAGGACGAGCGCCTGAGTACTTCAGGTGATACATCTAATCCAAAGTACTCTAAAACGGGAGTGCGCAAGGAAGAAAAAGAACGCCGTGACAGCAGTGACAAGGAAGGCTAGCTCTTAATGTTTTTGCTTTTCATTGATTGTGCGTGGCATGATAGTCTAATGAGTATCAACGAGCTGGAGTAGTCCGGCTCGTTAAAATCTGACTATTATGAAACGGATCATATGTTTATTAGGTATGGTGACCCTAATGGGCACCACATCTGTCGACGCACAAAACGTGGTAGTGGAAGAAAAAACAAAGAAAGGCTGGAGCCGTAAAGCGAAAGGAGCCGTCATTGGTGCCGGCGCCGGTGCCGCTACAGGTGCTATCATCAGCAATAACAAGAGTAAGGGTGCCATTATTGGCGGTGCAGTAGGGGCCGGTGCAGGTTACCTTTATGGCCGCCATAAGGATAAGAAGAACCCTACCACAGAATACAAGTATAAAAGAACCGTAAAGTACAAAAAGTAAGGATGCCGGGGCGAAGGAGACTTCGCCCCGAATCTTTAATTCAGCTCCTATGCGTGTGGTAAAATCCGCACCCCTTTAACGTTTTTGGGTTTTTGCATATTGTTCTCAGACTGTATCTTCGGGGAATTAACATGAAAGAGCAACAAATCGCCCTTGTAAAGTTCGCGTCCAAATCTCAGGACGGCTTTTACGATACCATAAAGAAGCGCGTCAACGAATACTTTGAAACACAGGGAGTCTCCAGGTATTCCAATAGTACAATGTACGTGAAGACATTCGCTATGCTTGCCATCTATTTTGTCCCGTTTTTTGGCATACTCGCCGGAATTGGTGAGTTAAGCCTTCCGCTCTTTTATCTGTCCTGGCTAATAATGGGTGTAGGAATAGCAGGCATCGGAGCTTCGGTGATGCATGATTCCAACCACGGAAGCTATTCTCCCAACAACAAGCTGAATAACCTGCTTGGCAATACGCTGAACCTACTGGGCGGGTATTCCAGGAATTGGAAGATCCAGCACAATATTTTGCACCATACCTACACAAATGTTGATGGGCTGGATGAAGACATCGATGCGGGTGTTTTGCTCCGGATGTCTCCTCACAAGAAACTGAAAGGCATACACCGCTACCAGCACATTTACGCCTGGTTTCTTTACTGCCTGATGAATCTCTTCTGGGTCACCGTAAAGGACTACAAACACCTGTTCAAGTATAATGCGACTGGTCTGCTAAGGAAAGAAAAAGTCACACTGGGGCAGGCCTTGCTGGAACTCAGCCTTTTTAAAGTCTTCTACTTTGCCCACATCCTGGTACTGCCCATCTTCATAGCTGGTGTGGAGTGGTATCATGTGGTTTTTGGTTTCATTGCCATGCATATGATTGCCGGGCTGATGCTGGCGTGTATTTTCCAGTTGGCCCACGTGATGGAAACTTCCGAATATCCGGATCCACCGGTAGATCGTAAGATGCAAAACAGCTGGGCCGTGCACCAATTGCTGAACACTACCAATTTTGCCCCGCGCGCTAAAGTGCTTTCCTGGTTTATTGGTGGTCTGAACTTCCAGATCGAACATCACCTGTTTCCACACATCTGCCATGTTCACTATCCTAAGATTGCTACTATAGTGAAAGAAGCTGCGGCAGAACACAATTTGCCGTATTATGAGCAACCCACATTCTGGGATGCCATGCTGGAACACAAACGCATGCTGAAACAACTTGGACGCGCCTGATTTTGCGAGGTATTTCCTGTTCTGATTACAGCACAATTGGCTGTGTCTGCTTCATTTTGTAATTTGGCGATCTACCACCAATAGATTTCCATGAAAACCAAAATTTTACTCGTAGAGGATGAGAGGAAGCTTGCAGACACCATCAAAGCAGGGCTACAGGAGCACGATTATGAAGTGGCTATAGCCTATAACGGCGAAGATGGTAAAAACCTGTTTTTTTCTCAAAGTTTCAACCTAATCATTCTCGACATTAATCTCCCGTTTATCAACGGGTATGAACTGTGCAAGATCATTCGCGAAAAGAATAAACAGGTTCCCATCATCCTCCTTACTGCACTCAACTTCACAGAGAACAAAGTGGAAGGATTTGAGCTGGGGGCAGATGATTACATTCCGAAGCCATTTGAGTTTACTGAGCTCCTTGCCCGGATTAAAGCTATTCTGAGACGTGCAGAGTTGTCGAAGTCACCCTCAGACGAGGAGTCGGTACTGGGTATAGCCGATCTGGAGCTTGACCTTAACCGTAAAGAGGCTCGCAGAAGCGGGAACAAGATCACGCTGACAGCAAAGGAATTCCAACTGCTTGAATTCTTCCTGCGGAACAAAGACAAAGTCGTGTCCAGGGAAGATATTTCACGTAATGTCTGGGAAACTGAGTTTGACCCGCAAACTAATGTTATAGACGTATATGTCAATTTTCTGCGAAAGAAGCTTGACAAGGGGTATACTCCAAAGCTCATACATACGCATGTTGGTTTGGGCTACATCTTAAAAGACGATCAGGGCTGATGCAGATAAGGTACCGTATAACCATTGTTTACACTGCTATTGTAACAATCATACTGGTTCTGCTATGTACCTCCATCTATTATTTCTCTTATCAAAACCGTACGCAGCAGTTTCGGGAGCGTCTTGAGTATAAAGCTGTGAGTACGGCAGATTTGCTATGGAAATTTGACGTGAGTCAGCGCCTGGTTACGGAAGTGAATCTGTCGGCGCCGGGAGCTTTACAGGACAAGGCAATAGTCGTGTACGACTCTGGTTTCAATGAGATATTCTCCTACTATGATCCGGGCGTGGACACTATGCAGGTCAACACAAGTGTCCTTCAGCG
>JAFAAT010000014.1 GCA_023426425.1 Bacteroidota bacterium
CTCAATGGCAGCGATGACATCATCGACTACATTAAAGAAAAGCTTGGCATAGGTGAAGGACAAACCACAACCGATGGTCTCTTTACCCTCAAACCCGCAGAGTGCCTCGGCGCCTGTGGCTATGCTCCCATGATGCAGCTGGGTAAACACTATCGCGAACATTTGACAAAGGAAAAAGTAGATCAGATTATTGAGGAGTGCAGGAAGTCAGCAGCAATGAATAACTAGCCATGCGCGCCTCACTGATACTCATATTGCTCTTTATAAGTTGCACTGTCTTCGCCTCAAAGCCCGACACAGCGGGCCTCCGCAAGGCAGTACTAAAGTTGAACAAAGCCCTCGTAGAGAAGGACTCTGCCACGCTGAAAAAGCTGTTGCATAAGAAAGTCACCTACGGCCATTCAAACGGATGGGTAGAAACAAAAAGGGATGTAATTGGTAACTTGTTTAGCGGAACGTTGGTGTACAATAACTTAGAGCAGCATCCGTTAACTATGACAGTGGAAGAAGATAACGTGGCAATCGTGAGAAGTGATTTAGGCATTGATGTTACTTACGACGGTCAACCAATTAAGATGAAACTACATGTAATGCAGGTTTGGATAAAAAAGAAGAAAGGCTGGTTATTGTTGGGCAGGCAAAGTGCAAAAGCGGACAAATAGTTGTATCAGTAAGTTGCACTGCAGCTTACTCACAAACATTTTAGATCAAATACTGAGATGAAATTATTATTAGAGCACGCACATATTGAAGGAATTCGTTTCTACGATACCTATCGCAAACATGGCGGGTATCGTAGTGTGGAGAAGGCGTTGAAGATGACGCCGGAGGAAGTGGTAGAAGAAGTGAAGAAGAGCGGCCTCCGGGGCAGAGGTGGTGCAGGCTTCCCCACCGGTATGAAGTGGAGCTTCCTCGCCAAGCCTGAAGGGGTTCCCCGTCACCTCGTCTGTAACGCCGACGAATCAGAACCCGGCACTTTCAAAGACCGGTACCTGATGGAGTTCATTCCTCACATCCTCATCGAAGGACTCATCGTCAGCAGCTATGCCCTTGGCTCCAACCTCACCTACATCTACATCCGTGGCGAATATGCCTGGATTGTAGATATCCTTGAAGAAGCAATCGCAGAAGCAAAGAACATGGGCTGGCTGGGAAAGAATATCCTCGGCACCGGCTTCGACTGCGAAATCTACGTACACCGTGGCGCAGGCGCCTACATCTGTGGAGAGGAAACCGCTCTTATCGAATCACTCGAAGGTAAACGCGGCAACCCCAGGATCAAACCTCCATTCCCGGCCATTCAGGGCGTATGGATGCGGCCAACTGTAGTAAACAACGTCGAAACACTTGCCGCAGTGGTGCCCATCATCAACATGGGTGGCGAAGAATATGCAAAGATCGGCGTAGGCCGCTCCACCGGAACCAAGCTCCTCTCTGTATGCGGTAACATCAACAAGCCGGGCGTCTACGAAATTGATATGACCATCTCTGTAGAGGAGTTTATCTACAGTGACAAATACTGCGGGGGCATACCAAACGGCAAACGCCTGAAAGCTTGCATCCCCGGAGGTTCTTCAGTACCCATCGTGCCTGCAAACCTTCTGTTCAAAACAGCAAAAGGTGAAACTCGCTATATGAACTACGAAAGCCTCGCTGATGGTGGCTTCGCTACAGGTACCATGATGGGATCAGGTGGATTTATCGTGCTGGACGAAGACCAATGCGTAGTACGCCACACCATGACGCTTGCCAGGTTCTACCAGCACGAGAGCTGCGGTCAGTGCAGCCCCTGCCGCGAAGGCACCGGATGGATGCACAAGATTCTCAAGAACATTGAATACGGAAAAGGTAAGATGAGCGATATAGATCTCCTTTGGGACATCCAGAGAAAGATCGAAGGAAACACTATTTGTCCACTGGGAGATGCAGCAGCCTGGCCAGTAGCCGCAGCTATTCGTCATTTCCGGGATGAGTTCGAATGGCATGTGACCAATCCCGACGAAGCTCAGACCCGTAACTTCGGCATCGGTCATTATGCCGATCCCTTACCAGTGGTGACAGCTTAAGATTATAATTGAACATTGGTTCAGAAAAAGGAGAAAAGTTATGTCTGAACAGACTCCAAAGTTTAAAGTAACGATAGATAATATCACAATAGAAGTGCCCGCAGGTACCACTATCCTGAACGCAGCACGACAGATCGGCGGTGAGGTCACTCCTCCTGCCATGTGTTACTATAGCAGTTTAGAAGGCAGCGGTGGTAAATGCCGCACCTGCCTCGTCGAGGTAAGCAAGGGTTCCGAAAAGGATCCCCGGCCCATGCCTAAACTGGTAGCAAGTTGCCGCACTACGGTCATGGATGGTATGGAGGTAAAAAATATTACTTCTGAAAAAGTCCTCGACGCACGCAAAGGCGTGGTGGAACTTCTGCTGATCAACCACCCCCTCGACTGCCCCGTCTGCGACCAGGCAGGCGAGTGCCACCTCCAGGATCTCAGCTATGAGCACGGAACCGCTGGCACCCGCTACGAGTTCGACCGCAGAACTTTCGACAAAGAAGACATCGGTGATTATATCCAGCTCCACATGACTCGCTGCATCTTATGCTACCGTTGCGTGTATACCGCTGAACAACTCACCGGCCGCCGGGAGCATGGTGTCCTCGACCGGGGCGACCATGCTGAGATCAGCACCCTGATCGGCAAGTCCCTCGATAACGAGTTCATTGGCAACGTCATCGACGTATGTCCCGTGGGCGCCCTTACAGACAGGACTTTCCGCTTCAAAAACAGGGTTTGGTTCACAAAGCCTGTTGATGCACACCGGGATTGTCCCACTTGCACCGGCAAGGTAAGGCTATGGATGAGAGGCGATGAGGTCTTCCGCGTCACAGCAAGGAAAGACAAATGGGGCGAGGTGCAGGAATTTATCTGCAATGAATGTCGCTTCCACAAGAAAAAGACCAGCGACTGGGTAATTGAAGGACCTTCAAAGGTAGACAGGCACAGTGTAATCTCTCAGGGACACTACCAAAAGGCAATCAACGGTCAGACCTCACTGGTAAACGAAATAATCGGAAAGAAACCCAAATTATTGTTCGATGTACACGAAGTAAGCGATGTAAACCGCCCGGAGATCGATCTTTCAAAAATCGACGGACCTCCGCATTCTGATGATTATTTACCTAATCAAGAGCTTGAAAACCAGCGTAAACTGGACGTGGGCAGGAAATAATATTGCCATACTATGTTTCTACTGAAGTGATTGTAAATCCTTCAGCAAGAAAGGCTACAATATTTTTAACGAACTGATTACTTTTGCGCCGCTATGCTTTTGATGCAAATTGACTGGCTGTTTATCATAGAGAAAATTGCACTTATATCAGTGATACTCCTTGTATCGCTGGGCATAGCTGCTTATTCCACCTGGGGTGAACGGAAGGTTGCAGCAGTTATGCAGGACCGTCTTGGTCCAAACAGAGCTGGTCCTCTGGGTCTTCTGCAGCCACTTGCAGACGGTCTGAAGCTTTTCTTCAAGGAAGAGATCATACCCCTAAGCTCCAGCCGCATCCTCTTCATACTCGGCCCCGCCATGTTCATGATCACTGCATTAATGACCAGTGCCGTTATTCCCTGGGGACCTGACTTCACCATCGGCGACAGAGTCATCTCACTTCAGGTGGCAGATATCAATATCGGCATCCTATTCATCTTCGCAGTAGTAAGCCTCGGTGTCTATGGCATCATGCTGGGTGGCTGGTCTTCCAACAATAAGTATTCTCTTCTTAGTAGCGTGCGCGCCGCTTCTCAGGCAATCTCTTACGAACTTGCACTGGGTATCAGCCTGATCGCTTTATTGATGCTCACAGGCTCCCTGAGCATGAGAGATATCGTACAACAACAACACGGCTTCTGGGACAATGGCTACTTTACCTGGAACTTCTTCAAACAACCACTCGGCTTCTTCATCTTCCTGGTGTGTTCATTTGCAGAACTAAACAGAGCTCCATTCGACCTCCCAGAAGCGGAAAGTGAACTGAACATGGGTTACCACCTCGAGTACTCCTCTATGAAGCTCGGCCTCTACCTGTTCGCCGAGTATATCAACATGTTCATCACTTCAGCAATCATGGCTACTCTTTTCTTCGGCGGATATAACTATCCTTTCATGGATCTGGTAGCAGCAAACGTACCTGAATGGGTGTTCGTCCTGACCTGTGTAGCTGCTTTATTTATTAAGATTATTGGTTTCATTCTGTTCTTCATGTTCATCCGCTGGACTCTTCCAAGGTTCAGGTATGACCAACTGATGAAGCTCGGATGGAAATCGTTGATACCGTTAGCTTTATTCAATATGGTGCTGACTGGTTTTGTGATTTTGTGGTTTTTGAATAAATAGAATTGATCATGCAACAACTAACTAACAGAGCCGTACCTATAAATCGCGACCCGATGACTTTCGGGGAAAAGATTTATGTACCGGCAATTCTAAAAGGTCTCAGCATCACCCTCGGACACATCTTCAAGAAGAAAGCCACTGTAAGCTATCCTGAAGAGGTACGTCCATTTAGCCCCGTATTCCGTGGATTGCATGTATTAAATAGGGACGAGGAGGGTAGAGAAAGATGTACAGCCTGTGGTCTCTGTGCTTTGGCATGTCCTGCTGAAGCCATTACCATGGAAGCGGCAGAGCGGAAAGCAGGTGAGGAACACCTGTATCGCGATGAGAAGTACGCCGCCAAATATGAAATCAATATGTTGCGCTGTATTTTCTGTGGGTTTTGTGAAGAGGCTTGTCCCAAAGACGCTGTCTATCTGAGTGAAACAGTGATGCCTTCTAATTTTACCAGGAGAAGCATGATCTACAAGAAAGAAGATCTGCTGATCCCTCACCCTAAAAAGCAAGACAACGCCTAGTTCATGGAGTTATTCGAGGTCATCTTCTGGGTCTTAACCGTTATTGCCATCAGTTGCGCATTAGGCGTCATACTGAGCAGAAATCCTATCAGCAGTGTACTGTTTCTGATCGCTACTTTTTTCGCGGTATCTGGTCACTACCTCTTACTTAATGCACAGTTCCTCGCCATCGTCAATATCATCGTCTATGCCGGAGCAATAATGGTACTCTTTCTGTTCGTGATCATGTTGATGAACCTGAACGCAGATGTAGAACCACAGAAAAGCAGACTGGTTCAGTTTGCAGGCATCATCTCAGGGGGCATACTGTTCCTTGTAGTTCTTGCAGCTCTCAGAGAAACTACCACTCGTGGTACACTCGAAAGCACAGCAACGGATATCGGACTGATCGAAAACCTTGGAAAGACATTGTTTACCAAATATGTCCTCCCATTTGAGTTGAGCAGTGTGCTCTTCTTAAGTGCAATGATAGGTGCCATGGTGATCGGTAAAAAAGATAAACCATCAATCGCCGCAGAAAACAAAAACCCAAACCAGAACTAGCACAGTTATGCCCATACAGTATTATCTCTTTTTAAGTATTGCACTGTTCAGTATCGGCATCATGGGTGCACTGATCAGGAGGAATGCCATCATTATTCTGATGTGCATTGAGTTGATGCTGAATGCAGTAAACTTGCTGATGGTTGCGTTTTCAAAAATGTATAACGACCCTTCATCTCAGATATTTGTGTTCTTTATCATGGTAGTGGCTGCCGCAGAAGTGGCAGTAGGATTGGCAGTGATCGTGATGATGTACCGGAAGGTACATTCCGTGGATATCAATATTCTGAACAGGTTAAAACATTAAAGCAGGTATTGAAACAGAAGGTGCTCACTTTCTATTGCATTAGGTAATTATGACTGATTTTGTATACTTGGTCCCACTGTTCCCCCTGATAGGGTTCCTGATCAACGGATTGGGATGGAGAACTATTCCTAAAAATGTAGGAGGGGTCATTGGCAGCGTTGCAGTACTTGCATCCTTCGTAGTCTCCCTCGGCATTTTCTTCGAAGTTAGGGGTGGACACAGTGAGGTTGTTACGATATTCAACTTCATCGAATCAGGTGACCTGCGCATACCTATGGCTTTCCAGGTTGATGCACTTTCTTCCTTATTTCTTTTGATCATCACTGGTATCGGCTTTCTTATTCACGTCTACTCAGTATCATATATGCATGAAGACGAAGGTATGGTCAGGTACTTCTCCTACCTCAACCTCTTCGTCTTTTCGATGCTCCTCCTCGTCTTGGGCGCAAACTACCTGGTCATGTTCATAGGCTGGGAAGGGGTAGGTCTCTGTTCATATCTCCTTATCGGCTTCTGGTTCAAGAACCGCGATTATACAAATGCCGCCAAAAAAGCGTTCGTAATGAACCGGATCGGAGACCTTGGCTTCCTTGTAGGTATGATGTACATGCTCTGGAAGTTCGGTACTCTTACCTACGCAGGCGACAATGGTGTGTTCACCCAACTGTCTACTGCAGCAATGACCTCTTTCGACTACAATTTTATCGCTATCTGTCTTTTCATCGGCGCCATGGGTAAATCTGCTCAGATACCCCTCTACACCTGGCTACCTGATGCCATGGCCGGCCCCACGCCAGTATCAGCACTGATCCACGCAGCAACCATGGTTACGGCAGGTATTTACATGATCGCCAGGAGCAGCGCGCTCTACAACCTGGCTCCACTCGCACTCGACCTCGTCACATGGATCGGTTTGGCTACAGCACTGCTCGCCGCAACCATCGCACTCAAACAATATGACATCAAAAAAGTCCTCGCCTATTCTACAGTGAGTCAGCTGGGCTTTATGTTTGTCGCGCTTGGCCTCGGTGCATATACTACCGCAGTTTTCCATGTGATGACACATGCTTTCTTTAAAGCACTTTTATTCCTGGGCTCCGGTAGCGTCATCCATGCCATGGGTGGGGAACAGGATATCCGGAAGATGGGTGGCCTGAAGAAATACATGGCCGTTACTCATATCACATTCTTAATCGGCTGTCTCGCAATATCCGGAATCCCCGGCCTGTCGGGCTTCTTCTCTAAAGATGAAATCCTGGCCGCAGCATATGGACACAATGCCGTTGTATTTGTATTGTTAATCATCGCTGCCATGATGACGGCCTTTTATATGTTCCGCCTTTACTTCCTCACATTCCGAGGCAACTTCCGCGGCACTGAAGATCAACGTCATCATCTGCACGAGAGTCCGGCTGCAATGACCATCCCCTTAATTATCCTGGCAATATTCTCCATCATTGGTGGATATGTTGGACTGCCTCCGGTGATCAATGAACACCACACACTAAATGAGTTCCTAAGGCCAGTTGTAGAAAATTTCAATGCCCACCATTTGGATCACAGCACTGAGTGGATGTTGATGGGTTTGTCCGTCGGCGTTGTAATGATCATGATCTTTGTTGCCTTCCGCATCACCAGGAAAGCCGAATTTGTGCCTAATACAGGTATCGCCAAAACCTTGGAAAATAAATGGTATGTAGATGAGCTTTACGACGCTTTGATCGTACGTCCACTGGGGCACTTCTCAAGAATCTTAGATCGGTATGCTGAACGTGCAGGTATTGATGGATTGGTTAATGGCGTTGGAAAGTCTGTTCGTTGGGGTGGCGACAAAGTGCGTCTGTTGCAAAGCGGGCAAGTTGGATTCTACATTTTTGTGATGGTAATCGGTGTAACCCTACTGTTTGCTGTCAGCTATTTCTGGATTAAATAATTACCGACGCGCAGGCGTCTGAAATTTATGATACTGACTTTACTCATATTGGTTCCTCTGGTGGCAGGCATTATCAGCTTCGCCCTCAAAGGTGAGGCAGCTAAAGGTTTAGCGCTGGTAAGCTCCATAGCTACGCTAGCTATCTCTGGCTATGTAGCCTATGAAACCATGGGAGGAGAATTGTACTTCAACATGCCCTGGATTCCCCAACTGGGTAGTGAATTCAGTCTCCAGGCAGACGGGATGAGTGCCATGCTTTGTCTGCTAACCGGAATCGTTATGCCAGTCGTAATCATCGCCAACTGGAACAAGGAAGTTGAAAAAGCAAACTCTTTTTACGGCCTCATGCTGCTCACTCAGGCTGGCATCACCGGTGTGTTCCTGGGTTATGATGCACTCGTTTTCTATTTCTTCTGGGAGCTTGCGCTGATCCCCGTTTATTTCCTTTGTTCAAGATGGGGCGGGGAAAAGAGAATCCCGGTCACCTTCAAGTTCTTTGTCTACACTTTTGTAGGCAGCCTTATGATGCTGGCTGGTCTCATTTATCTGTCAACTCTTACTCCAGGTGGTAACGGATATTCCTGGGCAAACATCACCAGAGCAGGTGCCTCACTCCCATTCGAAACTCAGCAATGGCTGTTCTGGCTGATCTTCATCGCCTTTGCTATCAAGCTACCAATATTTCCTTTCCATACCTGGCAGCCCGATACTTATGAGCAGTCACCTACATCTGTCACTATCATCCTGAGTGCCCTAATGGTTAAGATGGGTATGTTTGCCACACTGCGCTGGCTTTTCCCAGTAGTACCAGACGGAGTAGCATTCTGGTCAAATACTATCATCATCTTGTCCATAATAGGGATTGTATATGCCTCACTGCTGGCAATTGTTCAAACTGATCTGAAGAGACTGGTGGCTTATTCATCAATTGCACACATGGGACTTATGAGTGCTGGTGCATTTGCAAACACAGAAGTCGGTATGCACGGTCTTATGGTGCAGATGTTTAATCACGGAATTAATATTACCGGCATGTGGCTTATAGTATCCATGATCGAAAACCGCTGGGGCACACGAGATATGACAAAACTGGGTGGCATGGCAAAAGCTGCACCCCAGATGGCAATCGCCTTAGTGATTATCGCCTTCGCCAACATCGCGCTCCCACTAACAAATGGGTTCGTAGGTGAGTTTATGTTGTTCCACGGTCTGTTCCAGAGCGAATTGCCTTATCATATCACCTACATGGCCGTAGCCGGATTAGGAATTATCCTCGCCGCTGTCTATACCTTAAACATGGTACAACGCACTACATTCGGAGAGACAGCTCCAATGGTGGTTGCGGGCGACATGACAATGAACGAATCGATTGCGATGGCTTTAATCGTCGCTCTGGTTATATTTTTAGGAGTTTATCCTGCACCTCTTCTCGAACTGACTCAGGGAGTGGCCCAGGTGATAGCACCCTGATAGATGGATAGTGAAGAAAGAGAGAATTTGATTAATTTAAATAACCCGGATTTTCAGAGCGTATCTGTAATCTGGTAACTAGATATGAAAGCAATAATTGCTGCAGCCTTAATCGGAGTTATCCTGATGTTCGTGAGCACTACAGTTCAGAATAAAAAAACTGTTGTCTCAATTGCCACAGCCTTGATACTCATTCTGTTAGGGATCAACATCTGGGATTCCTACCAGGTGCTGACCTCACCGTCGACTATTGCGAAGTCTTACTTCAACAACATGATCAGCCTCGACAGTTTTGGCCTGTGGTTCAATACACTGATGGCAGGATGCACTCTGTTGTTTGTATTGCTAATGGGCAAAGAAATCCGCAAGGTTGGTAGCCACGTTGGTGAGTACTTTGCACTGATCTGCTTTATTCTTTGCGGTATTTTTATGCTTTCCAGTTACCAGAACATGCTAATCCTGTTTCTGGGTATCGAGATACTTTCTATTCCACAATATATTCTCGCCGGAAGCGATAAACGAAATCTCAAGAGCAGTGAAGCCTCGCTCAAATATTTCCTGATGGGGGCATTTTCCACTGGTATCCTGTTAATGGGGATCGCAATGCTCTATGGTGCAACTGGAACATTCGATATAATGAGTTTCCGCGTGCTCCAGTCAGCCACACTCAATCCTCTGGCACTTACAGGCATCCTGTTCCTGATCATCGCGTTCGGCTTTAAAATCTCAGCAGCACCCATGCACATGTGGACACCAGACGTGTACGATGGTTCGCCCACTCCTTTCACTGCCTTCATGTCAACGATTGTCAAAGCAGGTGCATTCGTCGGCTTCCTGAGATTATTCCATGCTTCATTTGGCAACCTGAGTGACCACTGGATGCTTATCGTAGCTATCATAACCGCGCTCACGTTGTTCATCGGTAACATTACAGCCGTTTTCCAGCAGAGTGTAAAGCGCATGCTTGCCTACTCCTCCATAGCACAGGCAGGCTTCATGTTGTTCGCTATCTTCTCTATAAATGCTACGGCCTGGCAGGGAATGATCATTTATGCGGTTGCATATTCCGTGGCTTCCATCGGTGTCTTTGCAGTGTTAATGAAGCTCAAGGATTACACGTATGACGGATTTAACGGCCTCGCTAAGAAAGAACCTGCTTTGGCATTCTTTACCACAGTATTTTTGCTTTCGCTGGCCGGTATTCCACTAACCGGCGGATTCATGGCTAAGTACTTTGTGCTGCTGGCAGCAATAGAACAGGGAGAGGTCTTCTGGCTGGTGATTTTTGCACTGCTCATGGCTGCGGTAAGCGCCTACTATTATTTCAGAGTTATCATGGCCATGTATTTCAAGCAGGGCTCACCCGAATTGGCTAGTGAGGTTACAGCTTACGACAGAACACTGCTTGCCATTACCTGCGCCATAGTCATTCTGATTGGCGTGATGCCTCAGTTGTTTCTGAACACCTAAGAATACAGGCGCTTCACTCCCAGCGTTGGTTTGTTCCTTCTACACCGCATTGTCCTTTCCAGCCCGAACTGTCGCGTTGTTTAACATATATGTCACAAGCGATTATTTAACTTTGTGCACCCGGGCAATTGCTGCCCTTTCCGATTTACTCACATCTGTGCATTTCTTTCCCGAAGAGTTTTGATGTACTAAGGTATTTTCGAGGTGAACAAGTAAAAAGTGGAACGTATGGATATCGAACAGTTAATGCCCCATGTCGAAGCGTTGATCTTTGCAAGCGAAAGACCAATTACGCAGATCGAGATCACAGAGATGGTCGGCCAGGCTATGGAAGAGCCTATTGAAGCTGAACGCATCGCTACCTGTATAGACGCCATCCGCGAAAAATACGAAGCCGAATATTATCCTTTCCACCTCAAAGAAGCCGGTGGAGGTTATCAATTCCTTACCAAGAAAGCTTTCCACAAAACTGTACTGCAACTGAACGGCGACAAGCACATCAAAAAGCTTTCCTCTTCAGCAATGGAGACTTTGTCTATTATTGCCTATAAACAACCGATCACTAAATCCGATATCGAGTTTATCCGTGGCGTAAGTGCTGACTACTCCATTCAAAAACTCCTGGAGAAAGACCTGATTGTTATCGCCGGCCGCAATGAGGATATGGTGGGTAAGCCATTGGTATACGCCACCTCTAAGAGCTTCATGGATTATCTTGGTATTAATTCTCCCGCCGAACTGCCCCAGTTGAAAGACATATCGAACATCGACATTGTTGTACCTACCAACGGTTCAGAAGCCCAGCCAGGTGAGGATGGTACAAGCCCCCTCATGGTAAATGAACAGGGCGACCTGCAATTGAGCTAGCCGCTTACTGCTCCAACTAATATTGAGACGCTTTGAAATTTACTTAATCGTCTATCTTTGTTTCCAAACTCATTGAATCAATGCGATTTATCGTCACTTCTACAGGATTGCTAAAGAACCTACAACAGATCAGTGGTGTGATCAGTGCAAACACAGTACTTTCTGTGCTTGAAGACTTTCTTTTCGAACTTAAGGGTAACACACTGACACTTACAGCCACCGACCTGGAGACGATGATGCGCGTGCAAATGGAAGTTGCTGAAGCCCAGGATGACGGACGGATTTGCATACCTTCAAAAATTCTCCTGGAGTACCTGAAAAACCTTCCTGAACAACCCGTAACCTTCAATATCAATGAGCAGGACCTCAGTATAGAAATGAGCTCCTCCGTCGGAAAGTATAAGATCGGTGGTGAAAAAGCTGACGATTTCCCAAAGGAGCCGGCACCTTCCGACACCACAACTTTTTCTATGCCGTCCATTGCGCTTATCGAGAGCATAAACAATACCTTATTTGCCGTCAGCAATGATACGCTCCGTCCTGCGATGACAGGGGTCTACTTCGAAATGGCTCCAGAGAGTATCACTTTTGTATCTACAGACGCACACAGACTGGTACAGTTCCGCAGAAAGGATATCAGCTGCCCTACACAGGAAGGTTTTGTTGTGCCTAAGAAGCCTTTACAGCAGCTTCGTTCTACACTGCCTGCAGATGAAACAAGCCTCGAGCTTTCCTTCAATAGCAGTCATCTATTCATAACCAGCAGCCATTTAAGTATGAGCTGCCGGCTGATCGACGCTCGCTTCCCCGACTACAAAGCAGTAATCCCTACTGACAATCCATACAAGCTCACAATAAACAGGGCAGACTTCATTAGCGCCCTCCGTCGCGTGAGCATCTTTGCCAACAAAACCACTAATCAGGTATTGCTGGACATCAACGGCAACTCACTGCAGGTAAGCGCCCAGGATATAGACTTTTCCTATGAAGGAAAAGAAACCCTGAGCTGCCAGTACAGCGGCGAGGATATGAAGATCGCCTTCAATGCTAAGCTGATGATCGAGATGGTCAACAATATAGAAGGCGAAGAACTGCAGATCGACCTCAGCACTCCAACAAGAGCGGGTATCTTCCGTCCCACAGAAATTGGTGATAACGAGGAAGTACTTATGCTGCTGATGCCACTGATGGTAGGTGTTTAACTAATCTCCTAAACAAGCTGTTGGTTCAATTGCTGCCGCGTTAGGACACCCTAATTCAGTAGAATACCTGAAGATATAGCTTTCAAATGCTGGGGCTTGACCCAAGATAGAAATTGTCACTGGGAGTTTCAACTCAAAATAAAAGCTTAAGCTACTCTTACTTTGGAGTGACTTTATTATAGAGTCCTATTGAAGCCGTACTAAAGCCGTAAATCCCCATTCTTTTATAGGTTTTCATGGGCTCCAGCTCAATTCCTTTCACGCGGGTACTATTCTGGACCGGTAGTAAGTTTCCCTGTCATTAGTTCCTGATCGGATTTGTGTAATTTTCCGCCCAATCTAATTTCTGCTGATGATCTACAGAAGTAAGGCTCCCCTTCGCATCGGTCTTGCCGGAGGAGGAACCGACGTGAGCCCCTATTGCGACCTCTTTGGCGGTGCCATTCTCAATGCCACAATTTCACTGTATGCCTATGCAAGCATTGAGCTGTTGCAAATTCCTGAAGTGATCATCGAAGCAGTAGACAGAGGAGAGATCGCCACCTACTCCCTTTCTGATTCTCTGCCCATCGATGGGCATCTGGATCTCGCGAAGGGTGTATACAACCGCCTGGTACGCGAGCACGGACCTTTGCCTTCTGGCTTCAAACTGACTACCTACGTGGATGTACCTGCCGGTTCGGGCTTGGGCACTTCTTCAACTTTGATGACAGCCATACTAGGAGCCTTTGCCGAATGGCTTCGCCTGCCGTTGGGAGAATATGACCTGGCACACCTCGCATATGAGATAGAGCGCCTGGAACTTAAGATGGCTGGAGGCAAGCAGGATCAGTATGCCGCAACTTTCGGAGGAGTCAACTACATGGAGTTCTACGGAGATGATAAAGTCATTGTAAATCCGCTCAGAATTAAACCCAAATATCTCTACGAACTTTCCAATAATCTGCTTCTATACTTCACTGCCACCAGCAGACTCTCTTCCATCATCATTGAAGCACAGAGTAAGAATGTGGTGGATAAAAATAAGACTTCAATCGATGCCATGCACCAGCTAAAGGAACAGTCAAGAATGATGAAAGAGGCGCTTCTTAGGGGAAACATTGATGAAATTGGGTCTATTCTGGATTTCGGTTTCAAGCATAAAAAACAAATGGCGCAGGGAATATCCAACTCGCTTATGGACGAGATCTACGCCACAGCCCTCAAAGCAGGAGCTACTGGTGGAAAGATAAGCGGGGCAGGCGGAGGTGGGTTTATGATGTTCTACTGTCCGGGAAACACCAGCTACAAAGTGCGTGAGGCATTGAGTGCCTTCGGCGGAGGATTTCACCCCTACCAGTTCGTAGAACGTGGACTGTTTACCTGGAGCATTTAAAACAAAAGACTTCATGGAGTGTATTATACTGGCGGGAGGACTGGGAACACGCTTACAATCGGTAATCGGTGAATTCCCCAAATGCATGGCACCAGTCAACGGTAAGCCTTTCCTGCATTACTTGTTCGAATACCTACAGACACAGGGTTGCACTCGTGTCGTCCTTTCCCTGGGCTATAAACACGAAGTAATCCTCGACTGGCTGAAAAAGGAACAACCGGCAATTGACACGCTCTACGTGGTGGAAGAGCAACCGCTTGGAACCGGCGGTGGCATTCGCCTCGCCCTGGAAAAAATTGAAGCCGAGGAAGCAATAATCCTTAATGGTGACACTATGTTCCAGGTGGACCTCCCAGCCTTAATTGACTTTCATAATGAAATGCAATCGGAGACCACCATCGCATTGAAGGAAATGCACGAGTTTGAACGCTACGGCGTGGTCATGACTGCACCGGACGGTAGGGTCAAATTCTTCGAGGAAAAGCAATACAGGAAAACAGGACTGATCAACGGAGGAATCTATGTGGTGAACAGAAACAGCCTGCTTCAAAGAGATCTACGCGAGAAATTCTCTTTTGAAAAGGACTACCTTGAAGCAAATGTTACAAATGCAAGGTTCTACGGAAAGCAGTTTGATGGCTACTTTATTGATATCGGCATCCCGGAAGACTACTCGCGCGCGCAGGAGGACCTAAAAAAACTGTTTGGATGAAAATAGCAATCATCGGACCTGCCCACCCACTAAGAGGAGGTGGAATATCCACCTTCAACGAAAGACTGGCTGCCGCCTTACAGCAGCAGGGACATGAGGTAACGATCTATTCATTCTCCCTACAATACCCCTCCTTCCTCTTCCCCGGCAAGTCTCAGTTTACCGATGAGCCACCACCTGTGGGAATAAGGATAGAGTCAGTAATCAATTCCATCAACCCACTAAATTGGCTCAGCGTCGGCCGGCAAATCAGCCAGGCAAAACCCGATCTGGTCGTTGTCAGGTACTGGCTACCCTTCATGGGGCCATCTTTGGGAACTATTCTCAGGAAAATCAAAAAAAATAGACATACCATGATTGTGTGCATTGCAGACAACGTCATTCCTCATTAAAAACGTCCGGGTGATAAGCAGTTTACCAGTTATTTCATCAAGCCTGTTGACTCCTTCATCACCATGAGCAGAGATGTGCTGAAGGATCTTCAATCTATTACCTCAAAACCCGCCAGATTTGCACCCCATCCGGTTTATGACAACTATGGCGACGCCATCCCCAAAGAGGAAGCCTGCCGGACATTGAATCTCGACCCGGCGCAGAAGTATCTACTGTTCTTCGGTTTTATCAGGAAATACAAGGGGCTGGACATCCTGCTGGAAGCTATGCAGGACCAGAGGATTAAAGATGCGGGAGTCAAGCTTATTGTGGCAGGAGAGTTTTACGACGATAGGGTAGGGTACGAAGACCTATTGAGGAAGGTGGAGGGACAGGTGCATCTCTTTACTGATTTCATCCCCAATGATGAAGTAAAACTATTTTTCAGCGCAGCAGACCTCATAGTTCAACCCTATCGCAGTGCTACCCAGAGCGGCATTACCCAGGTTGCCTATCATTTCGAAAAACCAATGGTGGTCACTAATGTAGGTGGCCTGGCCGAAGTGGTGCCGGATGGGAAAACAGGATTCATTACCTCTCCTGAACCCAGGGCTATAGCAGATGCAATTGTCCGCTTTTTCCAGCCAGACTCTATACCACATCTGGAAAATAACCTCCGAATACAAAAACAGAAGTATAGCTGGGAAACCTTCGTAAACAGCCTGATGGAACTGGCATTCCAGCCGTAGAGACATGCATGTCCTTTTTTGCACGTTCTACTTGAATCGCGAAAGCAAGGTTTAATAGAAATACCCCAACAAGATTTACTAATTTTAACACATACACTCGTATACAGCTCATATTGGGATTTCATTGGAAAGTACCTACACCACAAGTTTGGCGCAGAGTGGATCCTGTCAGCAGACCATTCGCTGCTTTTTCATGCCGGGAATAAGGCTGTACCTCAACAGCTAATGATCCGCTCCCCCAAGGGAAACAACAACCCTACTGTGCTTGCCCATAACACTTCGGTTTTCAACCTGAAAGCCAACTTACCTCCTCCTGACCAGTCACTCCTCCTGAATGGTGTGCGAATGTACAATCTCCCTTCTGCACTGGTTTATTGCTCACCTGCCTTCTACACCAGAAATACAATAGACGCAAGAGTGGCTCTTTCACTGATCAGAGACGTGTCAGAGGTTCTTTCAGTGCTTTTGGAACACGGACATAGTACTCTCGCAGGCAGACTGGCAGGTGCTTTCAGAAATATGCGTCGGGACAATTTTGCAGATCAGATTATTGATACATTCAAGCAGGCAAATTACGATGTCCGTGAAACTGATCCATTTGCCGATAAGCCAGAACTGAATCTTTCTTTCCGCGAACGTGGCCCATATGCCAACAGAATCAGGCTAATGTGGAAACAAATGCGGGCGACAGTTATTTCCGTGTTTCCTGCAGCACCTGGAATTCCGGTGAGGAACAATGAGTATCTGAGAGACGTGGATAGCATGTATGTCACAGATGCGTATCACTCTCTTTCAATAGAACGCTATCGCGTAACACCCAGTCTCATAGAAAAGGTCAGCAGCGGCAAATGGGATAGCAACAATAGCGAAGAAGATAGAAAGCAACGGGATGCCATGGCCGCGAGAGGCTACTACCAGGCTTTTCAGGAGGTGAGAAAATCAATCGCAGCGATTCTCAACGGGTCTAATCCAGGTAGACAGGTCGACACGGATCACCCGAAATGGTACAGACAGTTGTTCGACCCAAGTGTAGCTGCCGGAATCCTAAAAGTTGCAGATTTGGCCGGATATAGTAATCAACAGGTTTACATCGGGAATTCCAGACACGTACCACTCGATGTGAACGCGATGAGAGATGCCATGCCTGTGTTGTTTGAATTACTCGAAGCAGAACCTGAAGCATCCGTACGAGCAGTACTCGGCCATTTCATTTTTGTCTTTATTCATCCATATATGGACGGAAATGGTCGAATGGGTCGTTTCCTGATGAACGCGATGTTAGCTTCGGGCGGCTATCCCTGGACAGTCATTCCCGTAGAAAAAAGACAGACATATATGCAGGCGCTTGAACAGGCAAGCCTGAACCAAGATATCAGCGAATTTGCTGCCTTCATTGCCTGGCTGGTAAATGAACGAATGAGAGGTAATTCTGTCGCCGAACTACCTGCAGGAAATTAAATCCGGAGAAAGATTACCTTCCTTCTCAACACCTAAAACAACGACCCACTCCCCGCCGGCCGCTCACGGTTCAGGTGCTTATAGGCTTTTTCCGTAGCCTCACGACCCCTTGGCGTACGCACGATATAGCCTTCCTGAATGAGAAACGGTTCATAAACTTCCTCTATCGTCCCGGCCTCTTCTCCCACCGCAGTGGCAATATTATTGATTCCTGTAGGTCCTCCTTTGAATTTGTCGATTAGCGTAGCAAGTATCCTGTTATCCATCTCGTCCAGGCCGCTATTGTCCACGTTTAAAGCCTTCAATCCATGTTCTGTTATTCCCAGGTCTATCACACCGTTACCCAATACCTGCGCAAAGTCACGCATCCTTCTGAGTAGCCCATTTGCAATACGTGGGGTGCCCCTGCTCCTACCCGCAATCTCCATAGCCGCATCCGACGTAATCTTTACATTCAGCAGATTGGCGGCCCGCATTATGATCCTTTGCAGCACTTCTTTTGTATAATAGTCCAGGCGCGACTTTATCCCAAACCTGCTCAGCAAAGGCGCAGTCAGCAGTCCCGAGCGGGTAGTAGCGCCCACCAGTGTAAATGGGCTAATGTTGAGCTGAATGGATCGGGCAGCAGGTCCACTGTCTATCATAATGTCAATCTTGAAATCTTCCATCGCTGCATAGAGATATTCTTCCACTACAGTACTCAGCCTGTGTATTTCATCAATGAATAACACATCCCGGGGCTCCAGACTAGTGAGCAAACCAGCAAGATCCGCAGGCTTCTCTATCACAGGTCCACTGGTCTCTTTGATAGCGACCCCCAACTCATTGGCCACAATCCGCGAAAGCGTTGTTTTCCCAAGTCCCGGAGGCCCGTGAAAAAGTACATGATCAAGCGCCTCTCCGCGAAGGTTGGCAGCCTTGATGAAAATCCTCAGGTTCTCTATCAGCTGTGGCTGCCCGGAAAAATCTTCTATGGTCTGAGGTCTGATACTGTTCTCATATTCTTTCTCCTGCGGGCTCAGATTATCAGTAGGGCGCACATGTGACTGGTCCATAAGCTAAGGTAAAGAATTGGTCCATGTCTGAATCGAACCTTTCCAAAAACAAAAACAAAAACAACAGAAAAACGATTCAACCTCAAACAACTACCCGGCCAAACGAATCCACGACTAAACAACTCACTAAAACATCAATACCTTTGTGTCCGTTTCAAAATGATTAGTATGGCAAACAAGAATTATAAAATAGGCACAAAACTGATACACGCTGCAGTAGAACCAGATCCTACCACAGGTGCGATCATGACCCCCATCTACCAAACCTCGACCTATGTACAGGCAGCCCCTGGTGACCACAAAGGTTATGAGTATGCACGCACTCAAAACCCTACGCGTACCGTTCTTCAGAATGCGCTGGCAGAAATAGAAAATGGTAAGTATGGCCTTTGCTTCGGCAGCGGAATGGCCGCTACAGACGCAGTTGCTAAACTCCTCATGCCCGGCGACGAAGTTATCGTAGCTAACGACCTTTATGGCGGCACCTTTCGCATATTCACCAAGGTTTTCGCCAATTATGGAATTAAGTTCCATTTCATCGATATGAGCAATACGGAGAACATCCGCGGCTATATCAACCAGAACACAAAAATGATCTGGGCAGAAACCCCCACAAACCCACTGCTTAATATCATCGATATAGAAGGTTGCTCGAAAATCGCCAAAGAACATAACCTGCTACTGGTCGTCGACAACACCTTCGCTTCCCCTTACCTCCAGAATCCTATTGATTTCGGCGCAGATATCGTACTCCACTCTGCAACCAAATACCTTGGCGGTCATTCCGACGTAGTTCATGGAGCATTGATCGTTAATAGCGAAGAACTGGACGAAAAGCTCCGCTTTATTCAAAACAGCTGTGGCGCCGTACCCGGCCCACACGATGTATGGCTTGTGCTCAGAGGTATCAAAACCCTTCACGTGCGCATGCAACGCCATTGTGAAAACGGCAGGGCCATAGCAAACTTCCTCAAGGGTCATAACAAAGTAGCCAGGGTCTATTGGTGTGGCTTCGGAGATCATCCAAACCACCACATAGCCAAAAAGCAAATGAGAGACTTCGGCGGCATGATCTCTTTCACCCTCAAGGACGACAGCATTGATGCAGCCAATGCAGTACTGAAAAAAACAGAGCTCTTCTCACTCGCCGAATCTCTCGGTGGCGTAGAATCCCTGATCGGGCACCCAGCTTCCATGACGCATGGCTCCATTCCCAGAGAACAACGCATAGCCAACGGACTATCCGACTCGCTCATTCGTCTCTCTGTCGGCATCGAAGATATTGACGATCTGATCAAAGACCTGGAGCAGGCTTTGGGTAATTGATAATTGTCAATTGTCAATTGTCAATTGTCAATTGTCAATGAGGGGCTTATAGACGCCTTTGGTACGGGGTAAAACGGGTTGATAATTGATAATTGTTAATTGTCAATTGTCAATTGGGCCTTAGAGACGCCTTTGGTACGGGTAAGTACCGGGTAAGTACGGAGTAAGAACGGAGTAAGAAGCAAGTAAGAACGGAGTAGGAACCGAGTAAGAGCGGAGTAAGAACGGAATAAGAACCGAAATCACAGTTTTCAATTGTCAATTATTAATTGTCAATTGTGAATTGTCGGTTGTGAATTGCCAATTAAAATTAATGCCATGCCTCTGTACAGGGAATGGGCCAGTGATCCTTTCAGCCTGGCCGCTATCTGGAAAATCGAGGAACCGGAAGCGTTCTTTGTCGAGCGCACCGGCATCGAGCCACTCATCAAAAACGAAAGAAAAAGGCTGGAACACCTCGCCGGCCGTTTTCTTCTTCGTTACCTCAAACAGGATTTCCCCCTCCTCCATATCCAGCCAGATGTCCACGACAAGCCAAGGATCACCAACAACCAATACTATTTCTCCATCTCGCATTCCTATCCCTACGTAGCCGCCGTCGTAAGCCCCTACGTCGAGTGCGGCATCGATGTGCAGGTCTGGCACCGCAGAATGCTGCAGCTACAGAATAAGTTCCTTTCCCCCGACGAACAAACCCTCTTCGACAACGACCCACAAAAACTTACGTTTGCATGGAGCGCCAAGGAGGCCGCCTACAAATGGCAGGGCCGCAGAGGCGTGGAGTTCATCGACCATCTTCCAATCACGCATCTAAACGAAACAGGAAATACCTTTTCCGCTACCGTCAATCTCATCCTCACCACTCCGCTCATCCAAATCCGTATCCAAGGTTTCCTCGAACAGGAGTTTGCCTGCGCACTCGTTTTAAACCCGGAAATTGTACATCCGCAGTTTCAGTGATATGTGACCATAAGAACTCACAACCACAAATGATGTCAATCTATATTCGTCGGGTTTTCACGATGCCACTTGTTTCAAGTCATTGAAAACAATGCGTTTAGCTTATTTTTTTGACTTCTATTCAAAGTCTAATCACAATTTGCAAAAAAATAAATCTCAATTTTTTTAGAAAAAATACACGGAATTTCTTCGCAGTAACGCCAATTACTATACTTTTGCAAAAAACAAATCTATGTCTCCTTTACGTTTTCCTGCACTCAAAGAGCTCACCTCGGAGGATCGCAAAATTGGCCACTACAACGGCAAGCGCATCTCCTCCATGTTCGCAAGCAACGTATTCACCGGCCGCACCATGCGCGAATACCTCAGCGACGAAGCCTACAAAAGCCTGATGTCTTCCATTAAGGCTGGTGAAAAGATCGACCGCAGGATGGCAGACCAAATCGCCACAGGAATGAAAGCATGGGCCGAAGAACGTGGCGTTACTCACTTCACCCACTGGTTCCAACCCCTCACCGGAACCACCGCCGAAAAACATGATTCTTTCTTTACCATAAAAAGCGATGGCACCGCACTCGAATTATTCGATGGAGACGCACTGATTCAGCAGGAGCCAGATGCATCTTCCTTCCCCAACGGAGGTATCCGCGCAACATTCGAAGCCCGTGGCTACACCGCCTGGGACCCCTCATCTCCCGCATTCATCATGGAGAGTGGTTTCGGAAAGACTCTCTGCATACCTACAATCTTCATAGCATACAATGGCGAGTCACTGGACTACAAAGCACCCCTCCTGAAATCCATTGCTGCCATCGACAAAGCCGCAGTAGACGTCTGTCACTACTTCGATAAAAACGTTCAAAAAGTAACTGTCACCCTCGGCTGGGAACAGGAATATTTCGTCGTTGATGAAAACCTCGCCAATGCCCGCCCCGACCTCGTCATGTGCGGACGCACCCTCGTAGGCCACGCACCCGCAAAAGGTCAGCAGCTCGAAGACCACTATTTCGGATCCATTCCCGAAAGAGTCTTCGCCTTCATGCAGGACTTCGAACAGGAAGCTTATAAACTCGGCATCCCTCTGCGCACCCGCCATAATGAGGTCGCACCCGGTCAGTTCGAATGCGCCCCAATCTTTGAAGAGGTAAACATCGCAGTCGACCACAACTCCCTGCTGATGGACATCATGCACAAGGTTGCCAAGCGCCACAAATTAAAAGTACTCCTCCACGAAAAACCTTTCAAAGGAGTAAACGGCAGCGGTAAACACAACAACTGGAGCATGGCCACCGACACTGGTGTCAACCTCCTCGCCCCCGGAAAGACTCCTCGCACCAACCTCATGTTCCTCACCTTCTTTGTCAACACAATCAAGGCAGTTCATGACTATGCAGACCTCCTCCGCGCAGCTATCGCCTCAGAAAGCAACGACCACAGACTGGGAGCCAACGAAGCCCCGCCAGCAATCATGTCTGTCTTCGCAGGCACCTACCTCTCACAAGTGCTCGACGAGATCGAAACACGCGTGAAAGAAAAGTTCAGCGAGCAGGATGAAGTCATCCTCAAACTCGACATCCATAAGCAAATCCCCGAGCTGCTCATGGACAACACCGACCGCAATCGTACTTCTCCCTTCGCCTTCACCGGCAACAAATTCGAGTTCCGTGCCGTAGGTTCTACTGCCAACTGCGGATCTCCAATGACCGTATTAAACACCATCGTTGCCGAAACCCTCAGAAACTTCAAGAAAGAAGTGGACGAGCTAATCGCCAAAGGCGACAAGAAAGAAATCGCCATCATGCAGGTCCTCAGACGGTACATCGCCGAATCCAAAGCAATACGCTTCGAGGGCGACAACTATAGCGCAGAATGGGCAGAGGAAGCAAAGCGCCGCGGCCTAAGCAATTTCAAAACCACTCCCGAAGCGCTCGACGCCATCATCACCCCCGCATCTAAAAAACTCTTCGGCGAACATAACATATACACGGCTCGTGAACTGGAAGCACGCCACGAGATCATGCTCGAAGATTATATCAAAAAGGTACAGATCGAAGCCCGCATCCTCGGATACCTGGCCACAAACCACGTGCTCCCTGCTGCAGTCGGCTACCAGAATGTCCTTATTGAAAATGTCAAAGGTCTCAAAGATCTGGGCCTCGGCGAAGATTCCTACCGCTCACAACTCAACCTTATCAAGGTCGTGAGCAACCATATCCAGGAAATCAATGACAACGTTGAAGCCATGATAGAAGCCCGCAAACGCGCAAACAATTGCGGCAACACACACAAATGTGCGAACATGTACTGCAACGAGATCAAGCCTTTCTTCGATAAAATCCGCTACCACGCCGACAAACTCGAACTAGTTATCGACGATAAACTCTGGCCACTGCCTAAGTACCGCGAACTTCTGTTCCTTCGCTAATAATATAAGATCAATTCTTAAGAGGCTGCTCCCATTCCCACGGACAGCCTCTTTTGTTTTACCAGCCTTTAGATTATCATTGTATTTTCGCCCAAACTTTTGCCAATGAACAAGGTAGTTGCTAATGCAGACGAAGCCATTAAAGATATTCAGTCCGGTGCCGTGCTTATGCTCGGAGGTTTCGGCCTCTGCGGCATCCCCGAAAATTGTATCAACGCAATCGTCCGCAAGGGTATCGACAACCTCACTTGCATCTCCAACAACGCTGGCGTCGACGACTTCGGCATCGGCCTCATGCTCCAGAAAAGACAGGTAAAGAAGATGATCGCCTCCTACGTGGGAGAAAACGCCGAGTTCGAACGTCAACTGCTTAGCGGGGAACTCGAGGTCGAACTCGTCCCCCAGGGCACGCTCGCCACGCGTTGCATGGCCGCCGGCTACGGAATGCCCGCCGTCTACCTTCTCGCCGGTGTAGGCACCGAAGTGGCAGAAGGTAAGGAAACCAGAGAGTTCAACGGCCGCGAGTACCTCCTCGAACACGCTTTCGACTCCGACTTCGCCATCGTCAAAGCCTGGAAAGGCGACACCATGGGCAACCTCATCTTCAGAGACACAGCCCGCAATTTCAACCCCCTCATGGCCATGGCAGGAAAAATCACCATCGCCGAAGTAGAAGAACTGGTCCAACCCGGTGAACTCGACCCCAACTACATCCACACCCCCGGCATCTATGTCCACAGGATCTTCCAGGGAACGGACTACGAAAAACGTATCGAGCAACGCACCGTCCGCAAGAGCCCCTAGTCAGCCCAAACACTAT
>JAFAAT010000102.1 GCA_023426425.1 Bacteroidota bacterium
CTGCTAAACAGCCAGAACGGAAACATCTCTAATGTACAAAAAGTAACCTGGAAACCCTATGAATACAAAGAATACAACGACAACGACGGCAAAGGCCCATGGACAGAACTCCAGGAATACCTCGATAGCCTCCCAGGTGAAAGGAGCGACAATCGCATTCACGTTGTGGAACTGGCAAGCCGTGTCACAGGAGACAAGCTAAAGAAAGGCAGAACATTGTTCGTACCCGACCGCTTTCCCGAAGACTACAGGGCCTACTCACCCTACCCTTTTCAATACAACGCCGCAAGGGAGCTTCCCAAGTTATTTATCATTGACAAATACACGCAGACTTTCGGTGCTTATGAATACGGCAACCTCGTTCGCTGGGGACTGGTTTCCACCGGATCAACAAACGGAAAGACACCTGCAGGAAAATATAACTTCACATGGAAATCCGAGTTTAGGATATCCACAGCCTCACCACCAGGCGAGGTTTGGGAGTTGCCGTTCATGTTCAACTTCGAACCTAAGGCAGGGCTTCACGTACACCAGTACGCCTTACCTATTTCACAACCAGTATCTCATGGTTGTGTACGGGTGGCAATGGCAGATGCTGTCTGGAACTACCACTGGGCAGAAGGTTGGGGAGAAAACCAAAAACAAAAAGGAACTCCTGTATGGGTGATCAATCAGAATCCTCCTGGACGCGCCGCCCACTGGACGGTAGCTGCTGATGGTAGTGTAAAGTCTTTGGTGAAGCTACCTAATGATGACTCACCAACAGATCTGGTAACCAGGTAAAGAACAGTAACATTGAAAACAGAATGAAGATTGCCGGGGGTTCACTACCCGGCGATTTTCATTTATACTAACGCTTGCCCAGTTCAATAACTTCACAGTTCTTCATTATGGCTCCATCCACCACAAAGCGGATAAGGGTCCTCTGCTTATGCCACCCCTGCTTACCCGCCGCCCCAGGGTTCATGTGGAGACAATGGTTTTTCTCATCGTAAATTATCCTCAGGATATGAGAATGGCCACTAACAAAGAGTTGAGCAGGCTTCTTGCTCAGCTCTTCCTTTGCCAGCGCAGTATACCTCCCCGGGTATCCCCCAATGTGTATCATCAGCACCTCAACTTCTTCACATTTGAATCGCAGAACCTCCGGATACTCAGTCCTCACCTCCGCACCGTCAATGTTACCATACACACCTCGCAAAGGCTTGAACGCACGCAATTTCTCCACAACCTCTTTGGAGCCGAAGTCCCCGGCATGCCATACCTCATCACACCCACTGAAATGTTCAAACACGGCCTCGTCAAGAAAGCCATGAGTATCAGATATAAGTCCTATTCTCTTCATCTTCGAAATGTAAAGGGCTGAGCACCATCCAGCACTGGTGACTGCTCTGATGAAATGGATATCGCTGCTACATTTCGTATTTTCACATCATCACATCCACGGCCATGTTACAACATCCTGTTACCATCAACTACAAAGATTATACAATCACCACTGATAAAACAATGCTGCAGCCGGAACGCATACACCGGTGGCTTTCTGAACAGTCATACTGGTCCAGAAACATTCCCTTTGAACTGGTCCAGCGGGCATTTGACCACTCGTTTTGCATGGGTGTATTGAAGTCTCGCGTACAGGTTGGATATGCGAGACTTATTACCGACTATGCAAGCTTTGCCTACCTCGCTGATGTCTACGTAGAGGAAGCACACCGCGGCCAGGGATTAAGCAAACGGATGATGGACCTGCTTATGGACATTGATTGGGTAAAGGGCTTGCGGAGGATAATGCTCGCCACATTAGATGCACATGAGCTATACGAGCGTTACGGATTTGTCCAGCCAGCATTCCCCGAACGATTCATGGAAATAAGCAGACCTGCAATCTATGGCGATCACAAAAACCTTTGCCAGTAACACAGTACTACGAAACAGATTCCTTACCTGAAAAGCGCAGACCGCCAATTCCGGTTCTATAAGAAGTTAGGGGAAGATGCTATTGATCAGTTGGAACCGGAGCACCTATTCTGGCAGGCCAACCTTAAAGGCACCGGACTCCATACTCGTCGTTAGCCTCTGTGCGCCTCTCCTAAGTTCAATCCCAAGAAGCCAAGGCCTCTGTGCATCTCTGTGTAACTTAACCTCTCCCACTCCAAAAAAAAGTCACGAAACCACAAAAAACCTCCAACTGAAAATCTCTTACTCCCAATGGGTTACCTTTTTGCCTTTTGCGTATTAATATGGGCCCTGATTCACTACACAGATCCGAAGTTGGAATTAGCATCAAAAACCTCCGCTTTCACACCTCACACTAAGTCCAATTTCCTCACAAACCCCAAAACTGATTAGAGACCTCCTAGAGACCTCGTAGAGACCCTATAGAGACCTTACTGTAGACAAACAGTAGGACTACTTCATTGTTCCTGTAGTCAAACTGTAGACTGGCAGTATGGTTCTAAGGCTCTAAAAGCTAAACACGCCCTACAGCAAACGCTCGTCCCTCTTGTCCCTCGTCCCTCTCGTCCCTCTTGTCCCTCGTCGCACTCGTCCCTCGTCCGCCGTGTCCCATTGTCCCACTCGCGCCGTTCACCTAAACTAAAAAACGAAAAAACAAAAAAACCTCATTCCCTCTGTGGCCCTCCGTGCCCCCTCTGCCCCCGATAACTATCGGGGCTGTGTAACTGACCACTCGCGCCTGTCAAAAACAAAGACACGAAAAAACAGAAAAACCTCAATCCCTCTACTCCCGCCGATCAAATGCTTCAAAGACAAATACCCTCCTCCTGCTGGTATTTGTTATTGAGTTGTTATTCGCTAAAACGGTGACATTGAGCACCTAAATTTGTGCGAAAGTATCAGCATGAGATCCGTTCTACTATTGCTCCTTATTGCATGTGGACTAGGTGCAACCGCACAAGTCAGCGATGTCGACAGAACTTTTGTCGACGGTTTTACCTACAAGACTATGGGCGAATGGAAGCCAGGAATGAGGTTTATCGTCGAGCCACCCAGTATACATAACTTATCAGTCGAAATCGACCTGGTGCCTTACAAATCAAAAAACTTGACCACATTGAGGTTGATGCAAAGTGATTTCCAGGGAAAGATATTTACATATGTGGGCACCGAAGTAAGAAAGATTGATCGTTGTGTAGAAGATGATTGCAACAGGACCTTCCTGGTATTTGAATGTGAGGGAAAGAAATATGAATACTCATCATTCTTTACAATGAGCGCCGTGAAGGAATTTGCAGAGGCTTCTGTATCGGGGCTTGCCTATTATGACGAGATCGAGAAGGCTAAAGAGGCTTTGACCGGTAAAACAATCTACCTTCTTGACGTGCCCTGGCATACAAATGAACATGCGAAGCCTGTGCCCTTAGGCAAGTATCTGCCGGTAACGGTAACATCTGTAGGAGTTGGCACCCAGGATGGCCCGGTGAAGATTTCCTTCAAAGCCGACGGCTTCGAAGGTGAATTCTATATCAACACACGGATCAGCGGAATTAATAAGGCTACAGGAGAGTTTGGACTAGAGTTTTTAAGCGCTGTGTCTTTTGATGATCCCAGGAATAGATTCACGGATATCTCAAAGGACTTCTGGCATGAAATACAGCATAGAAAAGTGAAAGCTGGAATGACTAAAACGGATTGCTCTCTTTCATGGGGAAAACCCGACAAGATCACCTCAACAAAATCAGAAGATGAAGAGGTAGAAACCTGGATGTTTGGGCTCTCTAAATCTGTCACATTCAAGAATGGTGTGGTTGATTCATTCACTCAATAGATTCCCAACAAGTTATATATCATGGCGACTGTTTAGAAACGGTCGCCTTTTTTTTATTCTCTGCCCATTGCATTGTCCAAATACTAAAACTCTTTCAATTTCACAATACTGGAACAATGTTTTAGCAGTCTCGTAGTGCCTATACCAAACACAATTTCTTGTCTATGAGATTCTTATGTCAGTTGTTGCTTTTCGTTTTTGTATTATCCTGCAATACCGCGGATGCAGACAAGGGTGACAAAAAAAAGAAGGGAAAGAAGAAAGATCAAACACGCTCAAAACTGTCCATGCACCAGGGGCTAAAGGAACTTGCCCAACTCCCTTCAGGACTCAAAGAAGTATCAGGCCTGGCTGCAGACGGATCAGTGGTCTGGGCCGTAAGTGATAATCCCAAAGAACCTGTTTACAAGCTTGATCAGTCTGGAAAGGTCCTGGAGCAACTACCAATCAAGTCAGTGGACGTTTCAAACATTGAAGACATCGCTGTTGACGAAACCCATATCTATATCGGTGATGTTGGCGACAACAATGGAAAGCGTGCAACAAGGAAGATTCTAAAACTGGAAAAGAATTCCATTGCACAAGGCAATGCACGTGTAGAGGTGATTGAGTTCTCTTTTAGCGGACAGGGAGATGGAAAGCCCAAAAACAACAACTTTGATTGCGAAGCCTTCATTAGCTATCGTGACAAGCTATACCTTTTTACAAAACGTCGAGGAGATAACAAGACTGAGATATTTGAGCTATCAAAGAACGCGGGGGTTCAGACACCGCGATCCCTGGGAGTCTTTGACACCAAGGGAATGATCACGGGTGCTGCAGTCAATCATGGAGGATCAGAATTAGCCCTGGTAGGCTATCAGGATGGACATCGGCAACCTTTCATACTGCTGTTAACAGACTTTACCGGGACCCGGTTTTTCTCAGGTAAACAAAACAGGATACAGCTGACCGACGACAATACCGACTGGCAAATAGAGAGCGTAACCTACAAAGACAAACGGACGCTGTATATAGCCTGTGAAGAGACGAAGGATGTAGCTTCCACACTTTATGAGTTTACACTTGACTAACTGGAAAAGCCTGCGGAGTGCAGGCTTTTCCAGGTTCTAATCTCAGCTACTGTTTGATAATCCTGATCGTCTGAGGTGTTCTCCCATCATCGATCCTAAGCAGGTACACACCCGGAGCAAAATCACTAAGGTCTACCATACCAGTCAGAGGCAAGCTACCAGATACAATTGTTCTTCCTGTCAGGTCTGCTAAACTGAATCCTACTCCTTCCTTCCAATCACCCTCCAGTTGGAACACTCCTGTGCCCGGATTGGGATACACAGTCACCTTTTGGGTATTCTGTTGAGTTGCAGAGACATTGTTAGTGGGGTGTACAAAAACAATTTTCTTCGGGTGAATACCCACGGTAACACTATCAATACTTGCGAGGTTGTTTGCCAGGTCAAGCACACCAACCTTGGCGTCATAGTGATAGGATATCCACAATTCCTGACTGCCTGGACGAACTGCCATGTAGAAAGGCTTGTGAGGCATAGGCAATGAATCAGTGATCGTCATAGTAGAGCTCAGCCCACGGTAGAGATACATAGGTTCATTAGGCCATAGTCCGAAGAAAGTCATGTAGAGTGTACCGTCCGTAGCGGGAAGTACGATCTTTAGATTTCCATTGGCATTCGGGGTGATCAACGAATCTGTGACCTGCTTAGTCGTTGCATCCATTTTGTATAGGATACCATCCTGTCCAAAGCCCTGGCTAAAGTAATACACGTTACTACCTGTGCTGTCAAACACCATCTCACCTCCAATATATTGATTGGATGGGACATTACTTTGGATGTTCGTCAGTGTCATGCTGGCCTCCGTAAAATGAAATAACTCATACTCTTTATGAATCCAGATTTCGGCACTCCCCGGCCGCCGCACAAAACGGACTGAACCACTACCACCCATTGCGACTGATGAATCAACAACGGTTTTAGTGGAGAGGTCCATCTTATAGATCCGACTGGTTGGATTGTGTGAAAAGTAAAGTGTGTTACCGGAGGCTGGAAGAAAGTCGTAGATAAGTCCCGGCAAACTCACTGAATCTTCAAAAGCAGATGTGTTGATATTGATCATATACAGGCGTCCCAGAGTCTCGTTAAACGCATAAAGGTTTGCACCTGTAGTGCCAGGCTTGATTCCGTCAAACGTACCCATGTGTCCCAGGGAGGCAGAAACTGTATTTGTACTGGCATCCACTACAGAAAGCGGCGAGCCATCTATATAGGCCTGTTGTGCAGAAACTTGGCTACTGGCGATGGCCAGAAACATTGAAGTCAAAATGAATCTCATAGTTTATTTTTATGCTAAGGTATTCGGGTGTGCACAACCCGGGTATCCGTACTGACGCGTATTTTCTCCTGCGGCTTTCTGGTATCCCAGCGAACGAAACGAATACCACTATCTTTGTTGCATGACCCAACTAGTGCTCGCTACCAATAATAAAGGCAAGCTTGCAGAACTGCAACAAATGCTTCCCGGCTTCAAACTATTGTCATTGGAAGAAATTGGTTTTACAAAAGCGATTCCTGAGCCCTATGAAACCTTCGAAGAAAACGCCGAAATCAAAGCAAGGACGGTATTCAATGCCTCCGGTATGCATACTTTGTCAGATGATAGCGGACTATGTGTGCCGGCACTTGGCAACGCCCCGGGTGTGCATAGTGCATACTTCGGCGGCGAACCCAGAAGCGACTCTAAAAATAACAGAAAGCTCCTGGAGGAGTTAGCTGGTGAAGAGAACCGTGCAGCATTCTACAAATGTATAATTTGCCTGATCTGGAATGGCCAGCCCTACTATTTTGAAGGCAAATGCGAAGGCCGGATTGCAGACGAGCCACAAGGTGATGGTGGCTTTGGGTACGACCCCTTGTTCATTCCTGAAGGCTATGACCAAACCTTCGGGCAGCTCTCTTCTGAGGTAAAAAAAGAACTTAGTCACAGGGGCAAGGCCATTCGCAAAATGGTTTCCTTCCTGGAGAAACAACTGGCGCTATGAAGTTTTCCCTGGGTGACAAGATAATTCTGAAACGTACAGGTGAAGAAGGCGTTGTCACCAACTACATCAGCAAGGAGATGATTGAGGTGGAAGTAAACGGCACCCACTTCCCGGTCTACATTGATGAAGTGGACCACCCTTATCTCAAATGGTTTACTGAAAAGAAACAACAGCAGAAGAAATCGCTTCCCGAGCAATTGCCTGTTGAAAAGGAAAAGCACAGACCGAAGCGATTGCCGAAAGGAATTTACCTCTCGTTTATGCCGGTCTATAAAGCAGATGAATTTGAAGATGTAGTCGAACTTCTGAAAATTCACCTGATCAATGAAACCGCCGTATCAGTAAGGTTCAGCTATGAAGTGAACCTGCTGAACACGACCTGGTTTCAGCACGAGGGCACGCTGCATGCATTTGGAAACCTCTATTTGCATTCCATGCCTTATGGCGACATGAACGATCAGCCTCGTTTCATCTGGAGATTGGCAGATAGTACAAATCCAGACTTCCGGGAAGAAGAAGGTGTCCTCAGGCTAAAACCGTCTAAGCTATTTGCCCATATCAATGAACTGCTGGTAAAGAATGAACCCACATTCAGCTACCTCCTCGTGGAAGACTTCGTTGAGAAACCAAAGACGGAGAAAAAGCCTACACAGGAGACACTCCCTGCAGGCAAGCCCACCAGGGCTCCAAAGATCACTTCACTGGCTGACCTGCCCAGGTATGAACTAGACCTGCACATCGAGCAGCTTACAGACCAGTATAAGAAACTATCGAATGCCGAGATTATGGACATTCAATTGCGCACACTTGAGCGGTATGTGCTATTGGCTATTGTGCACAGGCAGGAAAGGATGATGATCATCCATGGATTAGGAACAGGAGCGCTCAGAGACGCTGTGCATCGCTATCTGAAAACCATTCCGGAAGTCAGGTACTTCAGGAATGAGTGGCATGGCAAATACGGCTTCGGAGCCACTGAAGTGGTGTTCAATTCCCGCTAGTTTAGCCTGTATAGTTTACCCGGTAACGCTTTCACCAGAC
>JAFAAT010000104.1 GCA_023426425.1 Bacteroidota bacterium
TGAAAATCTCCATCCCAAACTTCTGCACAGCCTTCCTCGTCAGGTATTCCTGAAATGCTTTTACCAATCGCGCTGCCACAGCCACTGCAATAGCGATCCCCAGCCAATACAGCACCCCATCCACCAGTTCATCTTTCGACAAGCCTTGCGGATTCGTGGAATAGTCGTCGATTATCTTTCCAAAAATGATGGGATCAATAAGCGAAAGCAACTGTGCTATTGCAGCCAGAAATAATGAGGATGCTATCAGCCAGCGCTGCCGGCGCAGGTAACTCCAGAGAATTCGCACAAATCAGGTGCTAATAAACTGTACCACACCCGAAACCACTAAAAGCTACTGTTTAAGCAGGTACTCCAGCATCCGCATTCCCGTTTCACTTACCTCTTCGGCTGAATTAGACAGTACTACCACTGCCATACTTCTCTCCGGCACAAAACCAAGAAAGCTCCGGCTGCCATAGGTGCCACCGCCATGACTGTAGACCTTCTGATCTTCAAGATTGTTGATATGCCAGCCAAGACCAATCTCCGGATCCTTACCATAGGTCATTTCCTGTGTGAGTGCCATCGCCCTGGCAAGTTTGCTCCTATCCTGCTTCATTTGTGCCTGTGCATACACAAGTAGATCTGTGGCAGTGGAACGAAGAGCGCCCGCTGCATCAAACACCTGGAATTCCCAGGCTGGTGTTTCTGCTCCTTCTGCATTATAGACAGGTAGCATCCTTGACTGCTGGGCTGTCGAAAGGTGCTCTACGGTATTGGTCATTCTCAACGGAGTAGTAATGACCCGCTTAACTAGTTCGTCCCATGGTTTACCTCCAATTTTCTCCAGGATATTTCCTAATACAGCTACCCCCAAATTAGAGTACGCATATGTTTCTCCTGGAGTAGTAGCAGGCTTTGCTTTTTTCAGGTAATCGTACAAGGCTACTTCCGAATAGTGTTTGTATGGGTTCAGCGGATCTCTTGCCACCACTGCGAGGTTAGTCGGAAGTCTTGGAAGTCCGGAGGTATGGTTGGCTAGCATACGAAGGGTTACCTTTTTAAGTGCAGTATTGACAGCCACTGAGTCCGGAAGGTATTCCGTAATCGGATCATCAAGCTTTAGCTTCCCTTCATTCACATAATATGCCAGCAATAGAGAAGTGAAAGTCTTGGAGATTGAGCCAATCTCGTACAAGCTACTCGAAGAGGGAAGCGTGTCACCACCCTGTCTTGTAGATCCATAGTTGTAGAAATGCATCTTCCCGTCCCTTAGAATTCCGATACTCATTGCCACGGTCTTCTCACGCTGTATATACCCTCGAGCTATAGAATCGATTTGTCGGTCTAGCGCAGTGGCTAGCTTATTGTCTGAAGCCACTGGGGCAGGCTTCACCGCATTCTCGTCCACCCAGGGTTTGAATAGAAATGTAGAAAGCTTGCCTGCGCTGTCGAGTCCCAGTGACATCTTCAGGCTCGCATCTTTAAATACCATCTTGTAGGAGCTGATTCCATTGGCATATCCAAGGTTTTCAGCTTGCAGCACCGGTCCTAATTGGTACAGCTGACGCATGACGCTCTCAAACTTCGAGCTGGATATTTTGTTTTGAAAAGATTCACCAGTCAGAGCATAGATGGAGTCGGTCTGTGACTTCTTAAAGTATCTCTTGAATTGCTCATAAACCTGGACATTCTGCTCTTGCTTTGATTGGGCGAAGAGCGAAAAGTTTATACCTGAAATGACCGAGAGCACAAAAATGAGACGTAACAGCTTTTTCATAGGCAGCCAAAATACGAAAGAACTACGTTAAAGCACCTTAGCTCATTCCACCATAGATCGGGCTAGAATACTATGTCCACCCACCCGAACGGATGCTGTTCATCCGCCTCGAAATAGTACAACTGTGCATGTTCAAGAATAACATGCCCGTCAATGCTTTTAGCCGCAGGAGAATAATATGCTCCGTTGATGTATATAGGCACCTTCACAAATGGGAAAGCAGAGATCTTCGCAAACTTTTCGATTGAAGCGATCTTTGCGTATACCTTACGCTCAAAAGAAGTGATGTCACTTCGGAATACCCAGACAGAATCACCCCATTCCTCGTGCCCTGACATCTGCTTAAAACCCGGGTGTTCGGCAGAAATATGATACACCACATAATCACTGGTATCCTCGGGAATTCGTGCTGGCATTCTACCGTCTACGATGACAACTTCAGAAAATACTAAATCTGCTGGTACAATATACAGTTGCCCTCCAGGCGGAAATAAGTAGATATCCTTTTCAACGTTCTGTGCAAAGGCAGGAACAGACAAGAATACAAGTCCAACCGACGCAATAAACAGGAGAACCACTCTCATACCACCTGATCTTGTTTCTACTAAAATTAGTCTATTCTATCCCAATGTGCCCTACTATGCTCAGACGTTTAGAAGAATCTCTACAAGTCCACCCCCACTCCTACTACAAACCTCCCCGACTCCTGAAAATTGTGGGTAGGCTCCCAATGGTAGAAATAGCCTCCGTTCAGATTAATATGAAACATGTTCATGTAGGCAAACCGAAGCAGGTTATTCACCAGAATTCCGGATTCATGATAACCATCGGACCCTACCGCAAAAAATACCTCTTTGTGCGCATACTGTTTTGAAAGTGTCCCCTGGTAATAACTGTGTGCAATACTCAGGTAGGGATAGGAAAGTGCAGGCTTATAAAAATGCCAGTCAAAATCATGCTTCCAGAAAGCACTCACGAACTGATCAGAGTAGTAGTCATAGGGCCGCATGGTAAGGAATCCGCCAAACACATAGAAGGCGACTTCATCAAATGCAAACCCGTTTCCTGCAAAAAGCTTGCTTAGCGGAAGCGGTTGATCACTCCAGCTTTTGCCTGCCAGCACCAGGAAGTGTTCCCGTCCTATACGGTTGAAATGTTTGCGCCACGAAACCGCCGCCAGCGCCTGAAAATAGGTCGACTGTACACTCCCGGATTCCCAGCTGCCTGCCGTAAGCCGCCCATATAGTTTAGGGTATTTAGTGCCAGTTGAATAATACCGCCCAAACAATGGTGCCGACCGCTCTGCAAACGCATAGCGGAAACCCAGACTAACCTCTCGCGCTCTGAAAGACTGCAGCGATTGCCCTTCATGAAAATACGCATACTCATACTGCGGCTTAATTTGCTCCTCTGACACATTTAGTGTAAAGCTCCAGTACCCTGCTTTCGCCTCTGTACCTAGACTGATCCGCTCAACTTCATCAACCCTGTATAGCAGGAACTGCCGGAGATAATTCACATCCAGTTCCGGGTGCAGCTGTACGCGCCCCGGATCGCGCAGATCTTTGTCATAGGATACACGCACCACAAACTCTTTGTACCGGTCAGCATAAATCTCAGCAAAGCCCCCATACTTCCATTCCTTGTCCTTAATTCCATAGCCTCCCCATCCCCCTATAGAAAACCATTTGCTGATCTTCTCGTTTGTCTGCAGACCCAGCCCAAGCCGTGATCCTTCATACTTGTTGTAGCTATAAATACGTTTGAGTTGCAAATCCAAAGGACCAACCGGAAACTTAGCCTCCACCAGTTTCTCAAGGTAGGGCACAAACCTGTCTACTTTCAATGCTGTGCCCAGGCTATCATTAAACTCATAGGTTCTTTCCTCCTTAGTGCTAAGCCTCACAGTTCTAACAGAATCCCAGAGCCGTACATCCCTTTCATCAGCGCCCGGCATCAGCCGCACAGTGTGTCGCTTATTAAACCGGAACCTGGGGTCGCGCTCAAAAACAATCGAATCTATCTTTGAGTTCCCCTTCATGATAATAGATAGTTCATCTCCTTTAAAGCCACTTTCAGATTCTACTGGAGGCACCAGCTCAATTATGTAATTCAGCTCTCTGGGAAACCAGCGTTCACCCAGTTGCTGATATTCCTGCTCAATACGAATCGTGCGCTTAAGGTCTGGATCGTATGCGGTAGCAAGCAAAGAAGCGATTGCATAATTGCTCGAGTTGATGTACAAGGTTCCTTTCAACAGCTCGGCACTATTTGTCTTTGGCCGGAAGCTCAGCACCCAAAGAGTGTCAGATCCCTTCTCCAGCTCATCCACCAGGTTGAAATCGTAGCGCTGCCTGTATCCTTTGCTCACAGGATTATGATAGTCCTTACCATTCAGCAAGAGGAAATCGCTGTAGCTATGGAACGGTAATACATCAGTGACAAGGGAAGTAAACAGAGATTTTTTGAAGCCTGACAACCGCGAAGCAATTACTTCCTCCTGAAGCTTCTGGGGCTGGCTCCAGGTACGCCGGCTAAAGGTTTCGGAAAGTAATACATGTTGCTTTTCCGTGAACTCCACAAGCTCTCGGGTGTCACCGGAAGTATCGTGGTGCAGGAGGGAGTCATGAGGTTTGATGTCCACAACCATCTTGTGGTAAATATTGCAGCGATACCAGTCATACTTATCCGGATTGTTGTGATCTCGATGGGCAATTACCTGGTTAAGTATCCGACGGATCTTCTCGTAAGGCGGTGTAAAACTAACCTCACCCAGTTCGCTTCCCTGCGGATGAAGCTTGATCACCAGGTTGTCCTTACCAGTTAGCGATAGTCTCTGCGTCTGGTACCCAAGATAGGAGACCTCCAGCTCCTGCCATTGAACAGAGGTAGGCAACTTGAAATTCCCGTTGAGGTCTGTAATCAAACCTTCCTTTCCTGTCGTTGATTTTATCGTAGCAAACGGCAGTCCCTCCCCCGTAACCGCATCCACCACCCTGCCCTGTTGCGGGAATGCGGATTGCGCAAACAAAAGGCATTGAACGAGTAAAAGCAGTAGTATCCTCGACATATAGAGTAAAACGCCCAAACCTAATACTTATAGAGGTAGAGACATAGAAGCCTGCAGTTTAGTTTGCTTACCTACCTCTTCAGCTCTCCTACTCCCCCACCTCCCGCTGCCTGGCCGCCTCATACAAAATCATCCCCGCCGCCACCGACACATTCAGCGAATCAAAACTCGTCGCCATTGGTATCCTGATCAGCGTATCCGCCCGCTTAATCACATCCTTGCTGATTCCCGTATCCTCAGCCCCCATCACTATACATGCTGGTGTCGTAAAGTCCGCCTCATACACAGGAATGCTCCCCTTCATCTGTGTTCCCAATACCTGAATTCCATTCAACCGCAACACATCAATCGCCTGCTGCACAGACGGCGTACGACACAACAATATCTTCCTGAGCGCCCCCGCAGAGGTCTTAATTGCCTCCTCACCCAGTGATGCCGACGAAGATGTCGGCAGTATCAATCCATGTGCACCGCAACAAAGCGCCGTCCTCGCAATCGCACCTACATTCCGCACATCCGTCAATCCATCAAGCAGCACAAACAGCGGCGTCTCACCCTTCTCCACCACATGCGAGATCCCATCCTGCAACTCAATATATTCCAGCAGACTTGCCCACGCCACTACGCCCTGATGCTGCGCCCGCGTAAGGCTATTAAGCTTCTCCACCGGCACCTGACTCATAGGAATATTCCGCTCTTTTGCCAGCTGCTTAATAGCATTAATTTCCGGCCCCGTCGCCGACCGTAGAATGAAAATCTTTTCAATGGAGGTAGCTTGCTGAAGTGCCTCAAGCACAGGCTTCCGGCCTATCAGCAATGGCAGAGAACGCGCAGGTTTCATCCGGTAAACCTACGATATCTGCACCGTAGCAACAACCGCACTGTAGCCCATCTACCACATATTGCAGCCCTGCCCCGTAACGGCTTCTGCCCTCTAATAATCAAATACTGCCGGTATGCTCGGTAGGAGTTACCGCTTTATAGGGATCGCGTAGAGCAGCTTTAGCCTTGGCTATTGCCTTAGCCTTAGCCACCATTTCCACCTCTTCTTCATTTCTACCCCCCAATCCTCCTCCCACAAACCAACTCAAACGCACCCTCCCTTATCGCCTTCGGCATTCCATATCTCTCCATATAAAAACAAATACCCACTCCCATCAACATCATTGTATATCCCTCAGTCTCAAAATTAAAATCTACCGAAAATCCCTTATGATCCTCATCCGCTATCAAATAATGCGACGTCTGAAAATGCTCCCGATGACACTCCTTCTCCTCCGGATTCAGCACCGCCAGATTCACAAACAATTTGAACCATTTTGCATCCCCCGGAGCCGCTATGTCCTCCCTCGCATTAAACCGCTCAAATATCACACATGCCTTACCCCCATCCGGATCTGCAAAAGATGCAAATCCTCCCTTAAACCTGTCTTCTAGTTTGTATTTCGAATTCCACTGAAATCCCTCCAACCGACGCACGTCAATCGCCGACACCTTCCGCGCCTTCCGCGCGTTTGGAAGCTCCAGCATCTGGTGATAAACATGCATTGCCAGATTATTGCACAGTTCCCCATCCTTACAAAAACTGGCTAATTGATTCATCTCCTCGCGTATCATCTTCGCAGCCGATGTCGCACTCCCAAACTCCGTATTCACCTTATACCCATTGGTTCGCCTTCTCTTGCTTTTCTGCTCCGGCGTCAGTTTCTGGGGCGCCATTCTTACTATATGCCGGCCCTTGGAATCCACCTAGCCGACAGCCTCACCCATTTTACCTACAAACTTGAACGGTCCTGATTGTAATGCCATTTTGTTTTCATTTTTAGGTCTGGAAAATAAATTGACAAAATAAAATTACGTAATCGCCTAAAAAAATTCACCCTCTCCACTAT
>JAFAAT010000151.1 GCA_023426425.1 Bacteroidota bacterium
TGCAGAAAAAATTATCTTTGGCTAGTTTTTTTACATGATGAGAAAATTTATTGGTTCGATAATAACACTGGCGGCCTGTATGAGCTGGGTGGGTTGTTCAGAGGATTTTGAGGTTGCTGCTCCGGCTAAAGACATAACGGTTGTATATGGAATGCTGAGGGTTGCAGATACGGCGCACTATGTGCGCATACAGAAAGCGTTTTTGGATGAGCATAAGAGTGCGATATCGATGGCACAGGAGGCGGATTCAAACTTCTATGGTGATCTGGAAGTGAGGATGAAGGAGATAAGCGGGAATAGTGTGATTTCGAATACCCTGTTATCGAGAGTGGACCTGAATACTGAAGGCTATCAGAAGGAGCCGGGGCTGTTTTTCACTAGTCCGAACTATGCATATAAATACAAGCACACGTTGAATCCTGCATGGAGGTACCGGCTGGTGATTACGAATCCTGCTACCGGGGATGTAGATTCTTCGGAGGTGGCGCTTGTAGACACTTCGAAGTTGCACTTTCATTCTTTCCCCTCAGTTATCAAGTTTGCAAATCTGGAATTCGATGCTACCCCGCCTACTCGAGTTATTCCGCAATATGGGACAGAGGTTGGATATCTTGAGTGTATTCTCAGGTTTAAGTGGAAGAATGTGAACACGGTGAATGGTTCGATGACTGAGGACTCAGCAGATTTGATAGTAGGCAGTGCGCCTACTGATGTCACCAAGGTAGATGAGTTCCATATTCAGAATGCTGCGATTTATGCGTTTCTGCGAGACGAGATTGGTATTGCGCCGGATAATGTGGTCAGGCATCTGGACAGCTGCCATTTGCTTTTGAATGCTGCAGGCAGGGATTATGCGGTGTATGTGCGTACGAATCAGATACAATCTGGCGGGCTTACTGCTGACCAGATTAAGCCGATCTATACTAACATCCTGGGCACAGACGCGTATGGACTATTTAGTTCGCGGGGAAGTATAGGGCGCTATAATCTTCCGATAGACACGGCCAGCTATGATGCGCTGCGGGCGAACCCGCTCACCCAGCCGTTGAAAATTGTGGGATACTCAACAAACTAGCGTTGAAAGATATTGAAGGTTGCCCCTGTTTCCGGACAGGAGTGACAAAAGCCCCTGGAGAGGGGCTTTTGTGGTTCTGGTGGGTTGGGTGATGGTGATTAGTAATCGACCTGAATCCACCGGAGGGGGTTGTCCTTACCGTTGTTGAAGGCGAAATAGGTACCTACATCCAACTGGTAGAAGGAGATGCCGAGCCCGATGATGAGTGGGTGGGTGCTATTTGCCGGCAGGTTGCAAGAGAGCGTGAGCGGAGTGGTGTCGGCCAGGCCTCCGATAGGGAGGCTGGCGGAGGCTGCACTTTCAGTTGTGGGGGGAAGGGCAGGGAAGTTGACGTCTGTGACGATGTTTTAGGAAGGCTTTGGTGAGGCAGTCGCTGATTGGGTTAGGGTGGATGTGGAGAGGGTGCAGTCGCGCCGCAGGATGTCAGTTTGTCTGACAATATTGCGGGCGTGGGTTGAATGGCATGTTGATTGACCAAACTGGGTAGTAAACCAGATTAAACAGAACATTAATAAGAATTAATTATGGCAAAAATTATTGGTATAGACTTAGGAACCACCAATTCCTGTGTATCCGTGATGGAGGGTAATGAGCCGGTTGTCATTGCAAATGATGAAGGCAGACGTACGACTCCGTCTGTGGTAGCATTCCTGAAGAATGGAGAACGTAAGGTTGGTGATCCTGCCAAGCGCCAGGCGATTACGAATCCTACGAACACTATCATGTCGATAAAGAGGTATATGGGGCGTCGTTTTGACGAAGTGAAAGACGAAATGACCCATAACTCGTATAAGATAGTGAAGGGTGACAATAACACACCACGTGTGGATATAGATGGCAGAATGTACACGCCACAGGAGATATCTGCGATGATACTTCAGAAGATGAAGAAGACTGCTGAGGATTTTCTGGGTCAGGAAGTGAAGGAGGCGGTGATTACTGTGCCAGCATATTTTAATGATGCGCAGCGCCAGGCGACTAAAGAAGCCGGTGAGATTGCGGGATTGAATGTGCGCCGTATTATCAATGAGCCTACAGCAGCGGCACTTGCTTATGGACTTGATAAGCAACATAAAGACAGCAAGATTGCGGTGTTTGACCTTGGTGGTGGTACGTTTGATATTTCGATCCTGGAACTGGGAGACGGAGTATTTGAAGTGAAGTCGACAAATGGTGACACGCACCTGGGAGGTGATGACTTTGATAAAGTGATCATGGACTGGCTGGCTGATGAATTTAAGAAAGACGAGGCGGTGGATCTGCATAAGGATCCTATGGCCTGGCAGCGTTTGAAAGAAGCAGCTGAGAAGGCGAAGATTGAGCTTTCTTCTTCGCAGGAGACGGAGATCAACCTTCCGTATATCACTGCAGTTGATGGCGTGCCTAAGCACCTGGTGAGGAAACTGAGCCGTGCTAAGTTCGAACAGCTGGCAGATGCGCTGGTAGAGCGTACGCTGGAGCCATGCCGTAAGGCTTTGAAAGATGCGGGCATGAATACTTCTGAGATTGATGAAGTGATACTGGTGGGTGGATCTACGCGTATTCCTAAAGTTCAGGAGGTTGTAGAGAAATTCTTTGGCAAGAAGCCGCACCGTGGTGTGAACCCGGATGAAGTGGTAGCGATTGGAGCTGCTATCCAGGGTGGTGTATTGACAGGAGATGTAAAAGACGTACTGCTGCTGGATGTGACGCCGCTTTCTCTGGGTATTGAGACCATGGGTGGTGTGATGACAAGGCTGATTGAGGCCAACACGACTATTCCTACGAAGAAGAGCGAAGTCTTTTCTACGGCGAGTGACAACCAGCCGAGTGTGGAGATAAATGTGCTGCAAGGTGAGCGTCCGATGGCGAAGGATAACAAGTCGCTGGGTAGGTTTATCCTTGATGGAATACCACCTGCGCCGCGTGGAGTGCCACAGGTTGAAGTAGTATTTGATATCGATGCTAACGGTATCCTTCATGTGACGGCAAGAGATAAAGGAACGGGCAAGCAGCAGAACATCAGGATTGAGGCTGGTTCGGGGCTGAGCAAGGAGGAGATTGAAAAGATGAAGAACGAGGCTAAGGCTAATGAAGAGGCAGACAGGCAGGTACGAGAGCGCGTGGAGAAGCTGAATACTGCGGATGGATTGATCTTTAACACAGAGAAGCAGTTGAAGGAGTTTGGTGATAAGATTCCTGCAGATGAGAAGAGCAAGATTGAATCTGCTTTGGCGAAGCTGAAGGAAGCTCATAAATCTGAGGATCTTGCGGCTATTGATCCGGCTGTGGAAGAGCTTAATGCAGCATGGCAGGCGGCGAGCCAGCATATCTATAATGCCCAGCAACAGCCTGGAGGCAATGGTTCTGCGGGACCGGAAGCAGCTGGCGGCAATGATGGCGGTGTAGCTGATGCTGAGTATGAAGAAGTGAAATAAATGAAGATTAGATTGAGAAAACAGCTGTCCTGAGAGGGGCGGCTGTTTTTTTATTAATTGTTAATTGAGAATTGATATTTGATAATTGATAGTTTGGGGGCATGGCTTTTTGAGGTTTATTGCTAAAACCCTGGATTATGAAAGGATCAAGAAATCAGAGTAACAGGCAGAGCAAAACGTATATTTCCAATATCCCGAGGCCGGAGAATAAAGATAATCTGGACAGCAGGGAGCGGAAGGATAATACTTATAAGGAAAGGACGAATAAAGAGGGACGAAAACCGAACAGCCGTGACAGAGATAAGCACGGAGCATAGAAAAAAGAGGGCGCGGCCCTCTTTTTTTTGATTGCGAAAGTCGAAATTCGATGAAGATATGGAGGTGTGAATGTCTGGAAACTCAAACTGCGTTAAGTGCCTGGGCCTTGATCCAGGAAGGGTGAGACGCACAATCGCGCGTCTTTACGGTGCGGGTTTGCATATCTATTTCTTTGTATTAGCGTTAACAATGACCACGATGGCCAGTGGGCAGTCGGTGGAAGTGTATGGTGGGGGCGGGCTTTCATTTGATGGGTTCTTCAGGGATGAAGAGATTAGTAAAATAAAGTCTTCACAGACATTCCTGGTGAGTCCTGTGGCTGCATTGGGAGTGCGGTATCAGACGAACCAGAACTTTGATATTATGCTGGATGGGTCGCTTGGGCTTAACAGGATACAGCTGCCCGTGCCTGATGGTTCGGAACATAGTCTGCGATATGAACAAATAGCTGCACTGGTGCTGGCGGGAAGTGGGTTGAATATTCATCTGGCAAATGATAGAGTGCTTACTCCCTCGGTTCATCTTGGTGCTGGCTTTTTTGATTTCTGGAAACTCGAGACTGATGATCCGCTATCGCAGCAGAGGGATTTCAAGACTGACAGGTGGACAGTGGTGTGTGGTGCGGGGCTGGAGTATCAGTTTAAGATATTTGTGCCTACGGGCGTGAACTTCCGCCTGATCTATACACCGCTTGATATCTTTAGGGAGCCAGTGGAGTATGAGGTTCAGGGGCCTAATGGTGTTGAGCTACTTAAGTTGCAGGGAAAGCTATTGCAACTGCAACTGAGTTACAGGATCTATATTCCGGTGTACAGTGCCGCCCGGGGGAGGCGATAATGAACTATTTAGCGGTGAGCTTCTCCCAGATTTCGGGAATGCGCTTGATCCAGTTGAGCTCCTTCATCTTTGATTTTGCGTCTTCTACGGGGCTGCCGAAATACACTTTGCCGCCGTCTATGCTTGAGGGAACGCCGCTTTGCGCGTAGACTACAGCACCTTTTCCGATGGTGAGGTCTTTGCTAACGCCAACTTGTCCCCAAAGGATGACTTCGTCTTCTATTATAGCCTTACCACCTACACCCACCTGGGCTGCGAAGAGACAGTTGCGGCCGATGACTGCACCGTGGCCGATGTGTACGTGGTTGTCGAATTTGGTTCCCTGACCGATGATGGTATCACCGCTCACGCCTTTATCTATGGTGCAGCAGGCACCTATTTCTACATCGTCGTGGATGATGACCCTACCGCAGCTCACGAGCTTATCGTACTGGACAGCTCTTTCTTTTCTTCTCTTGAAATAAAAGGCGTCGGCTCCAATAACTGTGCCTGCGTGGATAATGACATTGTCGCCAATGACAGTGTGATCGTAGATGGTGACGTTGGGATGAATGAGGCAGTTGCTGCCGATGCGGACATGGTTGCCAATGAAGACGCCGGGCATGATCTGGGTACCCTCCCCTATTGAGGCTGAGTCGCTGATCTGCTTATCTGAAGGTTGGAACGGACGGAAGTGGTTGACCAGTTTTACATAGGCGGAGAATGGGTCTTGATGGACGAGCAGCGTTTTGCCGGGAGGACAGTCGACCACTTTATTGATAAGGATGATGGTAGCGGCTGAGTTGAGGCATTTGTTGTAGTACTTCTCGAAGTCGACAAATGAGATGTCGCCTGGTTCGACCTTGTGAATTTCATTGAGACCTGTTACCTTCTGCTCTGCATCACCTTTGATGTCTGCACCAATGAACTCTGCGACCCATTTCACAGGAACCGGCTGTTCCAGCTTCATATGTAAGTAGTTTGGGCAAAAATAGTTTCTTTAGTCAAAGGCGATTGGATATTAATTTCGGGCTATCAACTTAACATCCTGGCAGGCATTAACTATAATGGGACGATATTGAGCAAAGCCGACGAGCGCTTTGAAGATGCATCATTCCGGCGGGGTCCGGGATTGGTTGAGACCATGCTGGTTGAAGACGGGCAGATTCGACTACTGTCCTATCATCATGAGAGACTGATGCGAGGTATGGAGCAGTTTGGGTGGAAGCAGAAGAAGCTGGCTATAAAAGATAACCTTGCTGCCGAAGCAGGTAAGTGCGTTGAAACATTCGGCAACCCAACCTTGTTACGTGTGAGACTACAGGTTTTTCCAGAGGAGGCGGGAGGTAGTGAGGTTTCGTTTGTTATCGAGTGCCGGGAGATCGGGGAAAGTATGGTGAACTATAACGTAGAGGGACTGAAGCTGGAAATATTTGACGATCTG
>JAFAAT010000178.1 GCA_023426425.1 Bacteroidota bacterium
TCACCATTCAGCACATCTCTGACTGTAAGTTTGAAAGTCAGGTAACGACTGGTGTCCGGTAGTTTCTCTCCCAGGTAAGCAGTAGTACCAGCAAGTACTTTCTCCATTGTCGGGAACACCCTCACAGGTGAAGTATCAGGCGGGAAAGTCCTGAACATCGGCCCCTCTGTCCTGACCTGGTAAAAACTCTTCTTAAAATCTCCAAGGTTCCACTGCTCCCAGCAATACGTCAGGTTATCATGATCTGTGTCAATTGCAACCGGTGCAGTCAACCGGAAGGGTGTTAGTTTAGGTATTGCATGTGTCTGGCTGAATGCTGGCACCACAGGTGGCGTATTCGCAGATGGACTGGTCGCTGCACAGGTCGCACCACTTGACGACTCCAGGAACTCTGTAATCTTCATCAGGCTGATCGCATGAAAATAATCATTGCCCTGGGTCTGTACATTATCACTGGCACACAACCCAGCATATGCCATAATCGTTGTCCCTGATCCCGGCTCATAGGCCTCATCCTGTACAGCATTAGATCCACACTGACTCAATCCGGAGTTAAAACTATGGTCAGCGCCAAACTGGTGTCCCATCTCATGCGCTACAAAATCCACATCAAAAGCATCTCCCTGCGGATTAGGCTGCCCTGTAACACCTTTAGCCTTATCTGTTTTACACACCGACCCCAGCATTGCCACACCTCCGCCTCCGGTGCTAAACACGTGCCCTATATCATAGTTTGCAGCCCCAATTACATTATCCAGATTAATCTTGTTCTGGTTCATCATGGTGCTACCATTGTTGTTCGTGTAAGGATCAGTACTACCGTTCAAATAGACGATATCGTCATTGTTGGCAACAAGAACCATTGTTACCGCAACTTCTCTCTCATAGATCCCGTTAACCCGGTTCAATGAGGTGATCATTTTGCTCAATACTGCAGACTTCGTAGGGTTAGAACCAGCTACAGCCACAGCATACTCTCCGGTACAGGCCAGCGCAAGACGGAATGTCCTTCGCACCTGCCCACTCGTCTTCAAAACCATTGGCGGCAGTCCTGTCCGCGTAAGGAAAACAGCTTCTGGCTTCAACTCTTCCACTTTGCCGACGTGTTCACACCTGATTTCAGTCGTGGATGGAGCCGTATAGTCACGCTTGTAATAACAGATATAAAAACCATCTTCCACACCACTAAACGGGTCTACCAGCCAGGTCTCACCACCTTTGAATACCATCGCATGAAATCCAAACTCGGTAATATCCAGCTTAACCGTTGCAGAGGGATCAGATTCAAGGTACCCGGTAAAAGTCCTTATAGACGGAAACTTCACTGCAAGCCCCTCTTCCATAATCGGTGTCTGCCACACCCTGAACTTCAGGAGCTGACCATCAGGAGAAGGAATATCTACCAGCTGCGCCTGTGCCGGGTCCTCAGGCAGTGTAGCCATCACACTACTGAACAACTGAGTATTCAGGTGGAACACTTCATAACGATCAGGCACTAATACTGGCTGTGCTGCTGAGGATGGAAGATTTACCTTTTGCCAAACTAGTGGAAACGCAGCTGTCATAGATGGCTGCACAAAAGCAATCAGAAGTAAATAAAGGAATATCCTGTTCCTCATTGGTGACGTATTTATCTGTCGTACCGAATCACGGCAGGTTTCTTAGCATCGTCCATTCTTTCGGCACCAACTGCAGACATCGAAGTTTTCTTTTGTTCCACTGTTTCCCTTTCAGCCGCCTGATGTTCACGTGCAACACTGTCAGACGTGTTTTTCGAACTACTGCAACCCACAAAAAAGAAACTAACTGCAATACAATAACCTAGAATTCTGTTCATAATCAATACGAGTACCCGAAGATAGTAAAACAGATTGAATCTGTCCCATCTGTATGTAAGAGTTCTTACCTGCGTTACCCTATCTTTCTGTACCCCAGCCTCAGTGAATTGATTACCAGGATCACATCACTTACTGCCATGATACCCGCTCCATAGGTTGGTGTAAGTAGTCCTGCAGCCGCAACAGGTATCGCAATTATGTTATAGAAAAAAGCCCAGAAAAGATTCTGTTTGATAGTTTGCTCTGTAAATATGCCCAACCTGATCGCCTTCGGCAGCGTAGAGAGCTGATTATTGGAAAGGATGATATTGGCAGACTGTATAGCAATTTGTGTACTCTCACTCAAAGAGATTCCCACAGTTGCCCTTGCAAGGGCCGGAGCGTCATTGATACCATCCCCCACCATCGCAGTAGGTGCCTTAGCCATAAGCTCATCCAGCCTGCTGTTCTTCTGCTCAGGGGTATGACCGGCATAGTATTCTTTGATACCAAGTTGAGAAGCTATTGACGCGACCTTAGCTTCTTTATCACCACTCAATAAGATGGTGGAATATCCCATGTTATTAAGTTCTGCAACGGCTTCAGCCGCATCCGGTCTTAATTCATCATTTATATTAAGCGCGCCAGCAAAAACGTTATTCCGATACAGGTAAAGATCATAACCCCGGTGATCAGTTTTACCTTCGTGCAACCAGCTTTCTGAACCAAGCTTCCAGACCACGCCAGATCCATCTTCCGCCTGTATACCTTTACCCTTAATCTCTGAGACATTCCTTAGCTTAATATCAGTTGCGTTCGTCCAGCGGGCGGTAATTGAGCGCGCTATCGGATGGGAAGAATGAGTTTCAAGAGCCGCTACTACACTTTTAAACTCTTCGTCTGCCAGACCCTCGGCAACAAATGACGAAATCTCCAGCTTACCTGTTGTGAGGGTACCAGTCTTGTCGAAAACTATATACTTCACTTTCTTTAGCAAGGAAAGCGTGTCTCCGCCCTTTATCAGCATACCGTTCCTGGCAGCCCGGCCAAGGCCCACAGCCACAGCAGCAGGCGTAGCAAGTCCCATCGCACAGGGACAGGCAATTACGAGCACTGCAATGCTCCGCATCATGGACTCAGGAAAACTATGGTCGACAATAAAATAATTAACAAGCAAAGTGACTAGCGCGATTCCAAGCACCAGAGGCACAAACACCGCGGATATCCTGTCCGCAAGTTTCTGCAATGGTGGCTTTGTCGCCTGTGCTTCCCTTACCATTCGGATAATGTTCGACAGCACAGACTCAGAACCTACAGATGTTGCCTTTACCCTCAGATTTCCATCCCTCACAAGTGTGCCACCTACCACGGCAGCACCCAAAGCTTTTCTCACTGGCAGGCTTTCACCCGTAATCATATGTTCGTCTATCTCCGCCTCTCCCGAAATGATGTTTCCATCAACAGGTACACTATCCCCCGTATTGACCAACACTACATCTCCAGACCTCACGTATTTACTTTCAATCGGTGTCACAGACTCCCGACCGAGCGAGTCCACCATCACCAGCTTTGCCTGCTGCGGCTGCAACTTCACCAGCGCATCAATGGCCACAGTGGTAGATTTAACGGTTTTGTGTTCCAGCCAGTTACCTGTCATCACCAGCGTGATAATAGCAGCAGTGGTTTCAAAGAACAGGTAATTATGGGCTTCCGCTGTTAAAAGCAACAAACCAACGAGAGAATAGAAATAAGCAGCCGAAGCGCCAAGCATGATCAGCACGTTCATGTTGGGAATGCCATGGCGCAGGGAGCGCCACGCGCTTGGAAGAAAGGCATAGACACCAATCAGGTACACCGGAGTTGAGAGTGCGAAGTGTACCCAGGGGTTGTGCAGCCAGTGCCAGTCAACAAACATGTGCAGAATGAGTGGCGCAGTGAGTATAGCACAGATCACCAGCAAGCGGGACTCATTATCCACATGTGAATCAGCAATGGCCACTGGTTTATCAAGCTGGTCTCCTTCGCGTTTTACTTTATACCCCAGATCATCAATAGCATCAAAAATTCTTTCTACATCGCCAGCACCCTCAACCACAGTAAAATGTACCTCACCGGAAGCAGCATTTGCAGACACGTTCTTCATGCCTTTCTTCTCCAGCAACCGTGAGATTGTGAGTGCACAGTTTCCGCAAGTCATTCCTTCCACCGTAGTTGAGACCGTCTTTTCCATACCTAAAGCTAACCTTTGTATTTTCGCGCCACTATGCCCGACTTGATACTGCAAATTTCCTATAGTTTAAGCAATATTGAAAACCAAATGGATAGGTTCTGGCAATGTGTACATCAGTATGGCGTATTAGCTTTCTATGGTGATATGGGCGCAGGTAAGACAACTTTCATCCACAAGCTCTGTGATTACCTGGGTGTGCAGGATTCTGTAAGCAGTCCTACGTTTGCCCTGATCAACGAATACCGCGTTGATTATGGTGGAGTAAGAAACACCATACTTCACATGGACTGGTACAGGC
>JAFAAT010000202.1 GCA_023426425.1 Bacteroidota bacterium
GGGGGGAGGGGGAACCCTTTCGCAAACAAAAAACCCTGGCACTACTGATTGAGAAGAGCCAGGGTTTGTCTGATTTAGTTGTATTCGATGCTTGTTAAACCTCCAACAGCGCCTGCACGGGGTCTCTGCCGATAAGGAGGAGCTCAGGATTTTCAAGGAGTTCTTTTACGCGCACCAGGAAACTTACAGACTCGCGACCATCGATTATGCGGTGATCGTAGCTGAGAGCGAGATACATCATCGGGCGTGCTTCTATCTTGCCGTTGATGACCATCGGCCGCTCCTGTAACTTGTGCATGCCCAGGATTGCAGACTGAGGAATATTGATAATAGGCGTAGACATAAGAGAACCGAACACACCACCGTTTGTGATAGTGAAAGTTCCACCTGTCATTTCCTCTATGCTGAGTTTATTCTCTCTTGCTTTCTTTGCTACCTCCACCACTTTGCTTTCTATCTCTGCCATGCTAAGGCTTTCGGCATTGCGGATTACCGGTACTACCAGTCCCTTAGGTGCGGAAACCGCGATGGAGATATCACAGTAGTCGTGGTAAATGATTTCTTCGCCATCGATATAAGCATTGACTGCAGGCCATTCAAGAAGTGCGATGCAGCAGGCTTTTGCGAAGAATGACATGAAACCCAGGTTAACGCCATGAGCTTCTTTGAAAGTTTCTTTATACTGTTTGCGGATTTCCATGATACGCGTCATGTCCACTTCATTGAAAGTAGTGAGCATGGCGGTGGTGTTCTTGGCTTCCACAAGGCGGCGGGAAACCGTCTTCCGGAGATTACTCATCTTCTCGCGGCGGTCGTTGCGGGAGAAGGCTTCTTCTCCGCCCTTGCGTCCGGGAGCAGACAGCGCTTGCAAAACATCGTTCTTAAGGATACGACCCATAGAGCCTGAACCTTTTACCTGCGTAGGCTGCACCTGTTTGTCAGCCATAATAGACCGTGCGACCGGTGTGGCTTTCACATCTGCGGGCACTTCCTTTTTGGCAGGTTTGGGTTCCTCTTTAGGAGCAGCTGCCTGCGGTGCTTCAGCTGGTGCAGGAGCGGATGCTATTGCTCCTTCGGGCTTTGGTGCGGTTTCGTCTATTTTGCAGGCAATATCACCAATCGCGAGGGTGTCGCCTTCCTTAGCGACCGTCTGGAGTATGCCTGCTTGTTCCGCGTTAAGTTCGAATGTAGCTTTTTCAGATTCAAGTTCGCAGATGAGTTCATCGCGATCAACCCATTCTCCATCTTTCTTGAGCCATTTAACTAAGGTCACCTCACTGATCGATTCTCCTACTGCAGGCACTTTAATATCTATCATCGGAAGAAAATATGATGTTTTGCGGGCTGCTAAATTACTGAACCCCTATGGATAAATCAAAAAGGGTGAAAAGGCACACGCAAACCCTCACTTACATCATAACACATAGTCAAAATGGGACGATGAGGACCGGCATTTCGGTACAGGTGACTTACCTGAATCCTTTATATCTCCTCCCTGCCTCCTTGCTGTCTCCTTCATACCTGCGTGCTGAGAATTGCTGTAAATCGACACCTCATTTGGTTGACCTCTTTTTCAACCCCTTTTTTCACCCGAAATTTTACCATTTTTCACCTCGAAAAAACTTTTTTTAAAATTTCTTTCCGCGCCTGGCGCGGCTTTCACTGGCATTATGTAAGGGTTGTAATGCTAAAATGCCTTTTCACGACCGTATCTTTGCATCAGGCAATTTCCCGAAGCACAACCACTACAACCTTGTCTCAGAACCGCGGCTGAAACTTGATTGTATCTAAGTCCACAAACATTGCCACACCTGCCCAGCTACTTGCATTCATGTGTAATCCAAATGGCGGCTAAACTGATGAGGTGTAGTTTTTTTATAGTGTTCGTAAATTGATGGAATGGAACTCCTTCCCGAGGATATACAGAAGTTGCTTGTGGCTACCTTACTGGGCGCCATCATCGGTATTGACAGGGAATGGCGGGGAAAAGCCGCCGGCTTCCGGACTCTGATGCTGGTGAGTATGGGATCAGCCCTGTTCACGCTGGTGTCCTACAAAATGATAGCCCTGGACCCGCATTATAATAGTGACGTCACCCGCATCGCTTCAAACATTGTGACGGGAATCGGCTTCCTCGGCGCGGGAATCATATTCAGGCGGCATCAGGATGTGCAGGGCCTGACTACGGCAGCAACCGTCTGGGCAGCAGCAGCCATTGGTATGGCTGTCGCGATTGGTTCTTACTGGATCGCCGTGATTAGCACCGTACTGACCTGGCTCACACTTTCGTTGGTCCACGTGATTGAAGGGCAAATGGAAAAGTATTTTTCCATTGAAAAGTACACCATATCCTGGGACTGGAAACGGTATGGAATGATCAGCTGCGAAGAGTTCTTTGGGGACGGGAAATTCGTGCTGAAGCAACACAAGATTACCAAGACCGAGGACAAGATTACCGCGGAATGGTCGATAAGGAGTACAAAGAAGAACCACCAGGAATTTATTAAAAAAGTGCTGGAGGACGAGCGGATCGTGGGGTTGATTTACTAAGCATTGTCCCTGCCATACCTCAAAGTATGCTAGTCCAAGATTTCACTGGAAAGCCAGATGCCCGCCCTACAAAGAAGCAGTCCAAGCACGACACTAAGTGAGGCATAAAGTACTGCCTGAACTGACATGTTTTTGCTGACCAGCGAAAGGCTATCACCAGCAAAGGCTGAGAAGGTTGTGAAGCCACCACAAAAACCAGTAGCCAGAATGAGCATAAGGTCTTCCCGTGCAATGTTCCATTTCTGACTCAGCCCCACCAATACACCAAACAGCAGGCAGCCAAGTAGATTGACTGTAAGCGTGGCAAAGGGAAATTCGCCAAAACGACGATTGGTAATGGCAAGAAAACACCCATAGCGGGCCATGCTTCCAACGGCGCCACCAAGGCCTACAAGTAAAAAAGCGCGTAACATCTTTTAAAGTTACGCGCCTTTATGAAAAACCCTTTGTGGCTACTATTCTACCCAGTCCGCTATAAACAGATTGGTATCGTGTGTACCGCCATTGTTTCTGTTCGAACTGAAGATGATCTTCTTGCCATCCGGAGAAAACATCGGGAACGCGTCGAAGCCACCATCGTGAGATATCTTTTTCAGTCCTGTACCATCGATGTTGATGATGTACATGTTGAAGGGAAAACCTCTTTCATATTCGTGGTTGGAGGCGAAAATGATCCGTTTTCCATCGGGCATGAAGTTCGGAGCCCAGTTGGCTTTCCCCAGGTTGGTTACCTGGCGGACATTGCTGCCATCGACGTTTGCTACGAACACCTCCATATTTGTGGGCATTACAAGGCCTTGTTTCAATAGCTCCTTGTATTCGCTGGCTTCTGCATCATTCTTAGGACGTGAGGCTCTCCAGACGATCTGAGTACCATCAGGCGAGAACCAGGCACCACCATCATAACCGAGGTCAGTAGTGATCTGCTTTACATTGCTGCCGTCAATGTCCATGAGATAGAGGTCAAGGTCGCCGTTGCGGATGGAGGTGAAGACGATCTTATCGCCTTTTGGAGAGATGGTTGCTTCACCGTCGTACCCTGGCTCTTTTGTAAGTTGCTTTGTCACCTTCCCTGTAAGGTCAGAGACGAAGATGTCGTATGAATCATAGATCGGCCATACGTACTTCTTCAATACTTTTCTGTCTGGAACCGGTGGACAGTCCTCGCCGCCGAGATGGGTGGAGGCATAAAGGACATGCTGTTTATCGGGCATGATATAGGCACAGGTTGTCCGGCCCTTGCCTGTGCTCACCATGTTATAGACGAACTCTTCACCTTCTTCAGGCAGCTTGCCGAAGAATATCTGGTCGCACATGAGGCCTTCAGCCTTGTTAGTGCGCTGGAAGACAATATGTTCATTGTCGTAGCCGAAGTAGGCCTCTGCGTTGTCGCCGCCGAAAGTGAGCTGGCGTACATTCTTGAAATGCTTTTCGTCTGAGTACACAAGGTCCTTCATTTCAGAAGGCTTCGGGGCTGCATGTTGGGGTTGAGCCTGCGCTACAGAAGTAGCAGCAATGGCCACCACGGCAAATAAAGTTCTGATTCTCATAATAATGCCGCAAAGCTACCCCCAAGCTTTGGAACAGACGCTGATCTGTGTCACCGGATTGTCAAACCATGACAATTCCAGCGTTTTTTGATGATGCTGGAAAAAGAGATCGGGTTAGGATTTATTGATATGTTTGTCGATATCGGCGAGACTAAAGGTTTCCTTGATGCGGATACGGCCATCAACCTCATGAACAGTTGCACATTCTGTTTTGGGGTCGTGTTCGAAGAAGAGGACCCAGTTATTGGCTGCGGCTTCGCGGAGAATCTTTTTCTTTTCCAGCAGGGTGTCGAGTGGACGCATATCGTAGGCCATGACCCAGGGCATGGAGATGTGAGCGGCGCTGGGGATAAGATCGGCGCAGTAAAGAATGGTAGTTCCGTTGTAATTGATCTGGGGGAGCATCATAGCCTCTGTGTGGCCTTTGACTATCCTTACCTGAATGTCCTGCACCCACTCGCTGCCGTCCATGAGTTCCACAAAGCGGAGAATGCCTTCTTTCTCTGCCAGGGGCATGAAGTTCTCCTTCAGGAAAGAGGCTTTTTCCCTATCGTTTGGACTTGAAGCAGCTTTCCAGTGTTCATCGTTGCTCCAGTAGAAAGCTTTCGGGAAGGCAGGTACGAGTTGCTCACCTACTTTCTTCACGGCTCCACCGCAATGGTCGAAATGGAGGTGGGTGAGGAACACATCTGAGATGTCGTCAGGCCTGTAGCCGAGCTTTTGAAGATTACCCTCCAGGGAATCTTCACCATGAGGATGGTAGAAACTGAAGAACTTTTCGTCCTGTTTATTTCCCATGCCGGTGTCGATCAGGATGCGGTAGTTTCCATTTTCAATCAACATGCAACGCATGGCCCAGGTGCACATATTGTTATCATCGGCGGGATTCACTTTTTGCCACATGCTTTTGGGCACGACACCGTGCATTGCACCACCATCCAACTTGAAATAACCTGCGTTGACTGAAAATAGTTTCATAGTTCTTAAATGACTGAAGTCTGTAGATTCTTTGATTTAGCTTTTCGGATAGCAAGATACAAAATGGCCAGGCCGATGGCAAAAAAACTAACAAGTGCGATGATGCTGTTGCGCATAGAGCCAGTGAGCTCTTCTATGAGTCCGAAAGAGAACATCCCGATTACTATTGCGAGCTTTTCGGTTACGTCATAAAAGCTGAAGAATGAAGTGGTATCCCTGGTTGGGGGCATGAGCTTGGAATAGGTGGAGCGACTAAGGCTTTGGATGCCACCCATTACCAGTCCGACTACCGTGGCAATGATGTAGAACTCAGTGGCTGTATTGATGAAGTAGGCGAAGATGCAGACGCCGATCCAGATGAATACCACTCCGAGGAGCACATTGAGGTTGCCGAACTTGTTGGAGAGGCGGGCCATGAGAGAAGCTCCCGCGATGGCGACCAGCTGGATAATGAGTATGGTCATGATCAGCTGACCGGTCTCAAGGCGGAGTTCTTTGCTGCCGAAAATAGTGGCGGCCAGCATAACTGTCTGCACGCCCATGCTGTAGAAAAAGAACGCCGCCAGGTAGGTGCGGAGGACAGGCAGTTTTTTTACCTGCGACCAGACCTTGGCGAGTTCATGGAAGCCATTGGTTAGAATATTCCGTTCGGGATGTGTGTCGAGTGGTTTTCCTTTCGGCAATATTGCCAGGGGAATGTGGGCGAAAGCGAACCACCAGATGCCGACCATCAGGAAGGATATGCGGGAAGCATCACCATCGTCATATACCCCGAGCCAGTGGAACCATTGAGGAAAGAACACGAACAGGAAGCAGATGAGCTGGAGGAGTACGCTGCCGATGTATCCAAAGGAAAAGCCGCGCGCACTTAGCTTGTCGCGTTCTTCTTCCGGTGCAATCTCCGGCAGGTAGGCATTGTAGAACACGATGCTGCCGCAATAGCCAATTGCAGCAACTGCAAACAGTACTACGCCAAGTTCAAGTGTTTCGTCTCTGAAGAAGTAGAGGCCACAACACGCGAGGGCACCGAGATAGCAGAAGAAGCGCATGAAGCTTTTCTTATTGCCTTTATAGTCAGCTATGGATGAGAGCACTGGTGAGAGGAAAGCGATGACCAGGTAAGCGGCAGCGAGAGCATAGTCAAATAGTGCAGTATTGGTGAAGGTCATGCCCCAGAAGCTGACCTGGTCATTAATGATACGACCGTCTTCTTTCTGGCTTGTGATGGCTTCGTAATAGGCCGGGAATATGGTGGAGGTGATGACCAGGTTGTAAGCGCTGTTTGCCCAGTCGTACATGGACCAGCTGTTGTAAAGCTTTTTCTTTGAGGGGGTCACCATTGGCAGGATAAAGAAAGTAAAAGGTTGGGAATATTCAAGGCGTTTAGTCGGTGAGGTGTTTAGGTGTGCAGCAATGATGGTTGAGGCGTTGAGTCGTTTATTTGTGTAGTCTTAAATGGTTGAGGCGTTGAGGTGTTGAGGCGGTTAGATGTTTAGGCGGTACGGGGCAAGGTTAAAATTCAGGCGGTAGTGTGTTTTTGTGGATGAGATTTCATAACTTTAAAAGACTCACACACAATAGCTTATGAAACAATCCTTAATGGCGGGAATTGTACCGCTGTTTGCTCTTCTTGTCTTTAGTGCCGGATGTTCAAAAACAACAGATCTGAGGAATAAAACTGCTATTACGGTTTCCTGTGAACGGAATTCGACGAATCCCGGCGAAGCACAGACTGGAAGTGAAGTAGCCATCAGGGAAGAGGCGAGTGGTCAGGAGCTAATACAATTTACTTTAGTCCCGTCTGCAATAACCTTCGAAGACCTTCAGCCAGGTACCTACCGTATCTGGGGTATGAACAGCAGTAGCATTGACACCTTGCATGTAACGGTGGCTCAAAATGAACGGCCTGTTGTGGTATTGAAATACCCCTAAAGAGCGAAGGCTATGAATGTTCATAGCCTCCTGATGATTTAGTTGAGTGAAAGTCCGAATGAAGCGGCTGGCACTGCGTTGTGTAACAGCAACGGGTGACAGCAGACATCAGCAAAGTATTTTCTAAGTGGAAAGCCTGCTATTAATTCCATTGCTTCCTTTTCTTCTTCTGCGTCGATAACACACCATATGTGGTCTCCTGACATGGACACACTATAGGATAGCATTTGCCCCGTGGCCATGAGCCTGTCTATGTGCTTCCTTTGGGCAGGTATGAGTTCTGCGATATCCTCTGAGAGGACCGGCAGCTCAATCTGGAAAAGAAATGCAGACATAGGCTCAATGGTTTGGCGTCATCGTATTAGAGTTACGTTTCCTGATTGCCTGAATCGCTGGCCTTCAAAACAGAAGCCATCTGCTTCCCAGACATAGACACCAAAAGGTGCAGGCTCTCCGTTTACGGTACCGTCCCAGCGTTTGGTGACATCGGCGCTTTCAAATACAAGCTGTCCCCAACGATCGAAGACCCGGAAATAGTTCAGTTTGACTATTTGCCTGTTCAGTATTCCAAAGCGATTGACATTACCCGTTGCACTTTCTGGTGCAAAGGCATTTGGCACATTCAGATCATTACAAACGACTCTTACCACGACGGTATCTATATCATAGCAACCGAAGGAGTTACGAACCTCGAGATAGTAGGTGAAGTCATAAGGAGGATTCACTACGGCAGTAGGACCATCCTCGCTTTGAATGAACTGGTTTGGAAGCCAGGTGTAGGTATAGGACGGATCCCCCATTTGTGGGCTGATAGTAGTCAGCGGACCACCTATCATGGTTTTAGCACCATCGTGTAGTGTTCTGTCCGGACCGGCGTCAGCCCTGTTTTTGCTAACCTCTACTGTGACAGGTGTATCGACGATGCAACCATTTGCATAGGGAAGCACGACATGATAGTCGACTGTGAATTCTGGCCAAACCTTCACTTCCATTGCATCTGTATCAGAGATATTGTAGTTAGGATACCAGGTATAGCTCAGTGCACCGAAAGACTGGATGAACAGTGGAATGGTATCGCTCTGACAGATGATGGTGTCGTTGTGAAAAGTCATTGGCGGAATAGGAAGTACCACGATCTGCTTACATTCAACACGCATGTCAGGACGTCCCTCATTTACTGCGAGGTAAACGTTGTAGGTGCCTGGCCTGGTGTAGCTGTACACCGGGGGAATTTTTGTAGTTGCTGAAGCCACCGTCGACGTAGTACACTGTGGGTAAGTGATTACAGACAGTGAGCTATCGTTTGCGTTGATTGCAAAGCTGTAGATGTTATCCTGTTCACGAATGATATGAGTAAGTCCGGTTGGATTGTCCATGTTTCCGAGGCTGGGGAACATGGTAGCGTCGAAAGGACCATTGAGCAGGTCGGGCATATCGACACGTGTAATATCGTTGCTGACGTTGTTGGTGATGAAGAAGTGGATATTGTTACAATCTCTTACGAAGGCAATGCCGCTGGGGCCGAAAAGCTTGTTGTTGAAGTTGCCCAGATTGGATGCTGTTGGTGTTCCGTTGAGAGAGGTGCCCAGGTCGATTCTTGTCAATGTGCTGGTAAGTTCGTTGGTTACGAAAATATGCCAGTTGGTATCCTCTTTAACCAGCACCATGTCGGTAGGAGCTGCAAGAGCAAGCGCAGGGCCAAAGTCAATAGCTACAGGCGTGCGCGAAATATTGTCTCCGAAATTGAGACGGAGGAATTTCTGATCTGTGTGGTTGGCGACAAAACCGATGTAGTCAGAACCTTCTTTTTCAATGATGATACCCCTGGGGCCATTGAGGTGGTTTCCCAGGTTACCGAAGTTCACACTATTAGGCGTGTTTAGGGATAACGATTGGCCAAAGTCTACACGGGCAATAGTTGAGTTGGTGGCATCAGTACCGCCGGTGATGAATAGGAACCAGTCGCCGGTAGTATCACGAAACAGAGCCATGTCGGTGGCTCCTTCCGGGATGGTGTTATTCAGGTTGCCGAGCATTACTGTTTTAGGAGTGTCTGCGAGGCTGGTACCGAATTCCAGTCTGACTAGAGTGTTTGTTGCGGTATTGGTAACAAAGCCGTAGTAGTTGTTACCTTCTTTGGCTATTACAATGTCACCAGGCACCTGGAAATTCGTATCAGGCCCGTAGTTTTCGCCTACAGGCGTGTCGAAAAGATAAGCGGAGCAAAAACCCCAGTACTAACTAGAAGCGATTACACTATCGCCTAATTGAACGGGCTGTCGGACACAAATCG
>JAFAAT010000255.1 GCA_023426425.1 Bacteroidota bacterium
GTGGTGAGAACTATAAGGAAGTGCGCTGGAACGACACACCAGTCAGGCAAAGGATCGTCACCTACCTGGATAGCACGATGACCAATATCATTGTGATGCCAATCCTTGATATCAACATAGCAGAGTCTATGCTCCGCTACCTGAGTTATGAATTCCCGTCTTATACCTTCGAGGTGTTTGGTATGCCTTCCTGGAAGTTCATGAACTCTATCCGTCGTGCAGATACGCTTGCCAACATAGCCGTGAACTTTACGACACCATTCCAGTACGATCCTTCGTCACCATCAGTGCAAAGACTGATCACCAAGTATCGCAAAACCTTCGGTGGTCGTCCGGGCGAGGCTGTGTTTTTGGGCTATGAGACATTCTACTGGCATGCATACCTTCTGCAGAAATATGGGACTGTGTTTAACAACAGGCAGTCAGATATCGGAGGCACCGCATTCACCAAGCTGGATGTGGAGTTACAGTGGGATGCCGAGGAAAGGCCGCTTTACAACGAGAACGAGCATTTGTACCTGTATCGTTACAAGGGAGGGTCTTATATGGTGGAGTAGGGTGTTAATTGATAAGGTGCAAGCATGGGGTGGGACAAGAGCGAACTTAAGGACGATAGGGACATTAGGGACCATAGGGACGAGAGGGACTTTAGGTACGATAGGGCACTTGGGCTGAGAGGGGAATTAAGACGCAACCCGACTGGCCGGATTAAGGAAGGTGTATTCAAAACTTTAGGTGGTTAATTGCTTCGCAAATCAAAAGTTGATACATTAGCCTCGCTATTAATGATTTCCATGCAATTCCAGGAAGCAAAGAAGTTTATACTCCAAAAGCTGAAGAAAGAGCTCCCTCGCCACTTGTCCTACCATAGCGTAGAACATGTGAAGGATGTTTATAACGCTGCCCGACGAATCGGCAAGTCAGAAGGTATCAGGCAGGAGGAAATGACCCTGCTGCTTACTGCTGCACTGTTTCATGACACTGGTTTTCTTAAGGGTCCTAAAGAACACGAAGCTGTTTCCTGTGACATCGCGCGGGAGCACCTTCCGCAGTTTGGATATACGCCTGAACAGATCGAGACTATATGCGGCATGATCATGGCCACCAAGATCCCTCAGACTCCACGAAACTTGCTGGAGCAGATCATCTGCGATGCTGACCTCGACTACCTGGGCAGGGAGGACTTCTGGGATATCGGAAACAAACTGTTTGAGGAGCTTGCGGTATATGGCATAATCACTAACGAAAACGACTGGAACAGGCTGCAGATCCGCTTCCTGGAAAGTCACCACTACTTTACAAAAACTGCTCTGGGACTCAGGAAACAGAAGAAAGATGAATACCTGGAGCAAGTAAAATCCAAAATCACCACACCCTGATGAATTCAAAGTCTGTCGGATACGCCCTGCAGGATATTGCCTATGTTGTTGCCGGAATATTGATCACCGGATTTGCCATGAAAGGATTCCTGGTGCCGAACCAGTTCCTGGATGGCGGTGTCACCGGCGTCTCGCTGCTTCTCCATGAGCTTTATCATTGGAACCTGGGACTGCTGCTCATTGCATTCAATATTCCTTTCATTATCATGGGGGCTTATCAGGTCAACCGCAAATTTGCCCTCAAGACACTCGCTACAGTCATTGGTCTTGCGCTGGTACTGCAGTTTGTCGAATATCCTGTGATAACCTCTGATAAATTACTGGTAGCCATTTTTGGTGGGTTCTTTCTTGGCCTGGGCATTGGGCTGGCTATGCGTGCAGGTTGTGCGATAGACGGTATAGAAGTACTTGCAGTGTACACGCTCAGACGGATTGGACTGACAATGAGTGAAATCATCCTGGGCATCAATACAATCATTTTTCTCGTCGCTGCATTGAAGCTTGGTATTGAGACGGCATTATATGCTATGCTTACCTATTACGTGGCGTCTAAGACCATTGCTTACGTGATTGAAGGTCTGGAAGAGTTTACGGGTGTCACTATCATTTCCGGGCAGAGTGAGGCAATAAAGGAAAAACTGGTGCTGGAAATGGGCCGCGGCATCACCGTCTACAAAGGTGAACGCGGGTTTATGAAGGACAGCTTTGAGGTAAGCCAGGATTGCGATATCGTCTTCACCGTGATCACCCGCCTGGAGGTCCGCAGACTACGCAATGTGGTGCATAATATCGATCCCAAAGCATTTGTTTTCACACATTCGATCAAGGAAGCCGCCGGTGGGGTACTGAAAAAGAGCCACGGAGAACATTAGGAAGCAACTTATGTGGTCAACCGGGTTACCGGTGTCCGGTATTCTCTGCCATGGCCAGGTCTGCCGCTTGCTGTTCCCGGGAGTAGAAATGGCGCTTCATCTTTAGGATAGGTGTTTCCACAAACCGATAAGACAGCCATGACACAGCGATAAGGATAATGAAATTCTGGCCCAGCCAAAATGCGGGATGATCTTTAATGACAGCAGGGATCTTGAGGTGCTCGTACTCCCAGGTATATGGAGCGGCCATAAAGTAGGGAATCAGGAAGTGAAATAAATAGATGCCATAGCTCATCTTTCCGAGAAATATAAGGAGGTTGTTGTTTAATAGCGGTCTGAAGAGATATTGTTGATGTTCTCTGTTTCTGAGAATGTGTGTAATCATCCACAATGTGAGTACCGCCGTAATGGTTCTACCGGAGGCATAGGGAAGATGGAATACGTTTTTCAGGACAAGCAGGCCGAGGCAAACGATGGCCAATGCAGACACCAGTCTATAGACCCGCGCAATGCGGTGAGGTTTATGTACCTCAAACCATGCAAGCAGACCACCTAGCGCCAGTGCGTCGAGGCAGGTGTGAGGAAGAATCCATGCGAATTCATTCTGTGATACAAGCTGCTGGCTCACAATACCAGTTACTACGAAAGCAAATATGGCATGAGGTAAGAATCTCCTTCCGGTGAACAATATCAACCAGGGCCAGATGAAATAGAATTGTTCTTCCACAGAAAGTGACCAGGTGTGGGATAGAATATTCCATTGTTGTACTTCAAAGAAGTAGAAGTTGGAGGTAAACGTGGAGAACCAGGTGAAATCAATAGGGTCAGATGAGGGGTTGAAAAACAATAGGATCATCAGCACCAGGTAGTAAAGCGGAAAGATGCGTAAGACTCTGCGCAGGAAGAAATTTTTAAAGCAGCCAAGCTTTGTCTGCCCCGATTCTTCAGCCGTTTTCCTGTCTTTCAGTAGAATACCGGTTATGAGGAATCCGCTAAGGGTGAAGAATATGTCCACACCATTGAATGTCTTGGCTAAAGCATACAGGAAGTTGTCCTTTGGAAACCAGTGGGTAATGATTACAAGCAAAACAGCGATTGCCCTTATACTGTCGAGTTGTTTAATGTAGCTCATCCGTCGACCACACGAGTTGCTAGTGCCTCAGAAAAATGGCTATAGAATCATGCCTGTTGGTGAGAGGCAGGTAGAGCGAAGCCGTCATCCAGAGAAGATGATGTGGGTAGCTGTTCTATAAGGAACCATGTGAGCGGGTGATTGATGCTTCATCTATAAAATACATTTTCATGGCCCCTTTGCTTTTTGCCTTGACCGCCCCGCGATAAGTGCAGCTTACACGATTTCTGATGAGTTTATAAGTAGCTTCAGAGATATTTATCTTGCCTGGTTCGCTTGTTTGTTCCATCCTGGCTGCCGTATTTACAGTGTCGCCCCAGATGTCGTAGGCGAACTTCTTTACTCCCACTATTCCTGCTACCACTGGTCCTGAGTGAATGCCAATGCGTATGTCAAAAGCCTTATTCGGGAATTGTTGTCTTCTTGTTGCGACAAACTGCCGGATTTCAATTGCTGCCATCGCTATTTTGATTGCATGATCTTCATCGGGAGCCGGTAGTCCACAGACAGCCATGTAGGCATCACCGATGGTTTTGATCTTCTCGATTCCGTATTCTGCAATAATCTGATCAAATCCTTTGAAGCAGGCGTGTAGCTCATCCACCAGTTCCTGTGCGCCCATTCGTTCACCGGCTTTGGTGAAGTTGACGAAATCGGTAAATAGCACAGTGACCATATCAAAATGCTTCGCCTTTGCATTTCCATTTTCCTTGAGCTCTTCGGCCACTTCCTGGGGGAGGATATTGAGCAGTAGGTCCTCTGATTTTTGCTTTTCCTGGCTGATTATTTTGTTGGCTTTAGCCTTGTTTCTGAAGCCGACAAACAACGTAAAAGCCAAAACCATCAACAGGCTTATGGCTAACACAGAAAGTGAGAGGAATTTTTGTTGCTCACTAAGCTTGTATGATTGTGCGTCACGCTCCAGTTTTAGCGAGTCAATCTTTTGCAGTTGTTGCTTCTCCTGAAGCACAGTTTCGTAGTAGGCTATATTGGTAAGTGCCGTCTCTTTGTCAAGTGAATCTTTCAGTCGGAGATATTTAACCATGTAATCACGGGAGCGGTTGGGTGCCGTCCGTTGCGTAGCATTCGCAAGTTCCTTCAGGTATTTGAGCACAAAAGCACTATGATTCAGTTTGTATGCTTTTTTCAGTCCCTGTTGAAGTGCTCTGACTGCGGCTGCATTATCCCCGATTGCATTGTAGTATTCATGCCAGCCATAATCAAGTTCAAATTCTCCTCCGGAACTGTATAGCAATATCTCATGTTCTTCTTCGAGTTTGCGTAGTTCCTCTAGTAAGCTGAGGGCTTCTGCCAGTCGCCCGGTCTTAATGTAAATGACCGCACGCTCAAGCATTATGTAGGGTAGTTCTTCGGTGAACTCAAGGGCTTTAGCGTAGTGTTCTGCAGAGTCGATAAACCGGAGTGCCGGCTGGTAGGACTTCTGCTCCTTGCGAATATATGCCAGGTCGAGATAGGCAAGCGGGGTGCTATAGAATCCGCTGTCGCGATACCGGAGCACCAATTTGTAGTAGTACTCTGCGCGTGCAAGGTTTCCCCAGTAGTAATAGTAGGCTGCTACACAATAGAGCTCATTGGTGTAATCCTCAGCAGCATAGTTTTTGAATACTTCAGCTGCTTTCAGGTAGTTACTTATTGCCTCGTTCAGGTTGCCTGTAAGTACGTAATAGCCAGCAAGCCCATGGTAGCAGGTGGCCGTGTTCATTTCAGGACCGTTGAGCAGATAATAGTCCAGTTTGCGGGAGTAGTACTTCAGACGCCCGTTTGCATCTCCTTTCAGGTTAAAGAGCTCCCGGATCGTTGCCAGAGGACTGGACAAGCCCAGCGGAATCTTCTTCAGGTCGTACCAGGAAACCAGTTTATCCGTAAAGTAGATTGCGCTGTCATAATGCTCCCGTTGTGTATGCTCCAGGGCAAGCAGGAAGAGTTTTACAGGAGCCGGATCTATTGTCTGCTCCTGTGTGTTTAGTTCGATGAGCCGCTGATAGTATTGCCAAAGCGTATCAGAATCAGTTTCCGGTTTCGCCTGCAGGATGAGTGTTTCCAGAATGCGTATGGTCTGAGATCCGGGTAGCCCCTGCTTCAGTACCAACCGCAGGGAATCCGTGTCTACCGGCTCAAAAGGATCGCCATGTTGTGCAAAGCTCAACACGCCAGCAAGTAAACACCATAGGCAGAGGAGGGGCTTAAAGGTTTGTCTCATATCCGGCAAGGGGTTTCCATTGGTTTAGAAACCATGCCCTCCTGTAATGCAGAAATAAACAAGCTATTTAGCTACTGTTATGTCTATAAAAGTAACTGATATATATTAATACTACAAGTCCCCGCCTGGGAGATTTTCTGCTTAGCTCTGAACCTCCTTCGTCTTGCCGATTACCTTGGTGGCCGTAGCAACAATACCTGCAATATCCGAAAGGTCCGTAGGCAGGATCATGGTATTATTCACTTTGGCCAGCTTGCCAAATTCCTGGATATACTGCTCGGCGATTCTCAGGTTCACCGCATCCTTTCCACCTGCTTCTATGATGGCAGAGGCGATTTCACGGATACCCTTGGCAGTTGCCATAGCTACGGCTTCGATTTCAGCCGCACTACCATCTGCTTCATTGATCCTTTTCATTTTCTCACCCTCGGAACGGGCAATCAGCTCGCGCTTATCACCCTCAGCCCTGTTGATCTTCGCCTGCATATCGCCCTCAGATGTGGCAATCAGGGCTCTTTTCTCCCGCTCTGCGCGCATTTGTTTTTCCATGGCATCCTTGATGCTCTGCGGAGGTGTGATGTTCTTGATTTCGTAACGCGTAACCTTGAGTCCCCAGGAGTCGCTCGCCTTGTCCACAGCGTCCACAATTATGCTGTTGATAGTATCGCGTTCTTCAAATGTCTTATCAAGTTCCAGCTTGCCTATAATGCTACGCATTGTGGTTTGTGCGAGCTGAATAGCTGCAAAACGATAGTTGTCGATGCCGTAGGAAGCCTTTTGCGGGTCCATCAGCTGGAGGTAAAGCACCCCGTCTACTTCTACCGAAATGTTGTCTTTAGTAATACAGATTTGCGCTGGTACATCAATCACTTGTTCTTTCAGTGTGTGACGGTACGCAATCTTATCCACGAAGGGTATGATAATATGAAATCCGGCGTTTAGCGTAGCCTGGTATTTACCGAAGCGCTCCTGGATGAAGGCGGAACGTTGGGGAACAATCTTGATGGTAGATAAAAAGATAACCAATGCGAGCAAGGCAAGGCCCAGGAAGATAAAAGTAGTGGCGTCCATTGTTAAGCGGTTTTCGTTTGGTTTTGTGCGATTGGATCGACATGGAGTAAAATGCTGTCGAATTTTCTGATGATGAGTGACTGTCCTGCAGCCACAGGGCCTGAAGCAGTTGCCTGCCAGGTGCTGCCCCTGAAGCTCACTCTTCCTCGTCCATGATTGTCAAAGTCTTCAATGGCCTGTACAATCTTACCTACGTAATCTTCTTCCAGGTCAGCTGTATCAGTCTCTTTCCTGTTGTTCGCAAACCGGGTTTTGATGGACTTTCTAAGCAGAGCAAGACTCAGTACAGAGGAAATGAGGAAGATCAGGAGTTGGGCATTGAGTGTGGGCTCAAAGATCAGGACTGCAAGAGCGGTGATCCATGCGCCTGCGCCGAAGAACACCAGCACAAGTCCTGGTGTTAGAAGCTCCAGAAGTAAAAGAGCGAGTCCGATTAAGAACCAGACCAGTTCTGCAGACAAGGTGAAGTTTTCCAAAGAAGAAATTTTGTTTCCTCTAAAGATAAGAAAATGTGATCGATAAGCGAGAGACTATGGTCTGGCCTGCGTAAAACTGCTACCGCCTTCTGCAGGCGGCAAACAACGCAATGGTCGCGAGGCCGGCTGCAGCTGCAAGCAGGCCTCGGTTCATGGTAGCCCACAGGGTAAAGCTCTTGTCTGTTGCGATGTCTGCAAAATCGCCATAGGCACCCTGGTCACCAGGCACAGGTTCCCAGATGTTGTCTTTCCTGTTCGGATCCACGGGCACATCTGTCTGTTGCCCTTTATAGCCATTTCTCGACAGCACCCAGTCGGCAAACCAGGGTGCGATCTTATTGCCTACGATGGCTTGGTAGGTAGGGTAGCCGACCCAGACACTCCTGCGGTTGTGGGCAGCAGCAAAGACAATGGCACGTGCCGCCACCTCAGGCTGATACACTTTTCCCATGGGGCGTGGTTTGTTAGGCAGCCGGTTGAGCACCCATTTAAACTGCGGGGTATTCAGCGCCGGGAGTTGCACCATGCAGGTCTTGATACTGCTCTTGTCGTGCATCAGTTCCGTGCGCAACGAATCATAAAAACCTTCTATGGCGTGCTTGGCGCCGCAATAGGCCGACTGCAGCGGAATGCCTCGGTAGGCGAGGGCAGAGCCTACAAAAACAATAGAACCATGGTCCCTCGGAAGCATCCTTTTCAATGCGGCCAGGGTGCCGTATACCTGTCCGAGATAGGTGACATCAGTAACCCTCCGGTATTCTTCGGGTGAGACTTCTTTCACCGGGGCAAATACACTGTTCATGGCGTTGTTTACCCACACGTCGATGGGTCCAAGCTCAGTCTCTGTGCGTTCGGCGGCCGCTTCCACTGCGGCAGCATCTGCGACGTCGCAACTGATGCAGATAGCCTGACCGCCATGTTGTTCCACTTCCCGCCGGGTGGCTTCAAGCTGGTCAAGGTCGCGGGCGATCAGTGCTAGCTTTGCGCCCTGCTTTGCAAATTCCCAGGCTGTTGCTCTTCCCACCCCGGCGGAGGCGCCGGTGATTACTACTACTTTATCTTTGAATTCGGCAGAATCAGACATGATGTTGTAATTGAACCAGAGGGGGTACAAAAACAATTCCAGCTACAGAGCGGTTGTCCCGCACGTGCGGGACAGATCGGCGCGAAAGGATCTTCCCCCATCACGGGATAGAGAATTTCATCCCCCGCTACCTGAAGGGAGTCGTATTCATTATTCGTGAATGTACATCCAGTCTTGACTCATGCAGCCTGTTTCCCATAAAAAGGACTAAGATTATAACATTATAAAAGTGCTATATTCAATGTCGATGAATACACATGTTCTTAATGTTTCATGTGGATACTGATTGATATTCAATGGAATGTGCGTTTTTCATCTTTCAACCTTAATCTGTGCCAATACCAGGTTTACTCCTTGATAACTCCAGGATAAAGCCTTGTCAAGCCTTGTCGTTTAGAAGAGAGAAAACAATAAAAATTTAATGTTTTTAAAACTCCCCATTTTGACCTCCCCGGAAGATATTATTCTGAATTTCAATGCACCATGGGGCATCAAAAAAATGGCAAAGGTGAAAAAGCCCGCTTGAAGCGGGCTTACCGGAGAAAAACCAGCTGTAGCTTTAATGAATAATCAGCTTCCGGGTTTCTTTACGTCCTGCAGATTCGATGGTAACGAAATAGATTCCGGGTTGCAGATGATCTATGGTAGCCAGCCTGGTCTCAGGCGAGGCGGTGAATATCAACCTGCCGGAGAGGTCGACGATCCTGATGTTGCTGATTTTTTGCTCAGCCTGAATCCTCACAGTGCCTGTTGAGGGGTTGGGGTAAACCTTTGAAGCAAGTGGTTCTGAATGTATGTCCTCAACACCGGTGGTGCCTCCGAACTTGATCACATAATAATCCTGGTGGGCAGCCGAGGCAGATGTGAGATTGTGGACTCCTGAGCCCGGATCTGCGTCTATGGTACCAAGAAACCAGCCTGTGCAAACTATTGCACCGGTATTGTCCAGGCTTAGTGAGGAGCCAATATCTATTCCGCTGTCTCCAAAGCGGATCGCCCAAACTAGATTTCCGGAGGAGTCCAGCTTGGTGACATAGGCGTCGGCGCTGCCTGCGGAGGTGAGGTTGAAGGTGCCGGGACCAGGATCAAAATCTACTGTAGCACCGAAGCTTCCTGTCATGTAGAGATTGTTTGAGTCATCCACTACTACTATATAGGGCACATCACCTTCCGGACCACCAATCGCCTTGGACCAGAGATAGTTGCCATCATGATCCAGCTTTAGCGTATATCCGTCAAATTGACCGGCAGCCGTGTGTGCGGCTGTGCCGGGTCCCGGATCCAGATCTGTGGTTCCCTGGAATTGCCCCACCAGCACCAGGTTGCCGTGACTATCAAAACTCATTCCCACCACGCCCTCTACGTCTGCTCCGCCGAAAGTCTTTGCCCATACCAGTGCGCCTGCTTCAGTATATTTTGCGAGGTACGCATCTGAGATTCCCGCTGAGGTAGCAGAGGAGGTGCCCGGTCCTGGATCAAAATCTATGGTGTTGAAGAAGCTGCCGGCCATGTAAACATTTCCGGAATCGTCCAGGATCAGCTCACCTGTGTTTTCAGCGCTGGTGCCTCCATAGGAGTGGCCCCAATCGAAGTTCCCGCTGGCGTCGAGTTTTACAAGGTAAATATCTGTTCCACCGGCAGAAATCTTTTCTACTACACCGGGTCCGGGGTCAAGATCAATGGTATCATAGAAGCTACCTGAGACATACACTTCGCCAAGCATATTGGGCACAGCAAAGTGGACCTGGTCGAGTCCAGTAGCTCTAAAAGCTCTGGCCCAGACAAAATCACCAGCAGGTGTGAGCTTTGTGACGAACCCGTCTATTGCGCCGGCGGCTTCAAGATTGAAGGTATTCGGGCCGGGGTCGAAATCTGCTGTGTCCTGGAAGTACCCGCTCAGGTAGAGATTTCCACTGGTATCCTGTGCAATGAAATAAGCTTCATCCTGACCGGGGCCACCCATCTGGCGCACCCAGATCAGGTCGCCCGCGGGAGTGAGCTTGTGGAGATAGATATCGCTGGAGCCGTAGCTGGTCAGGCTGCTGGTGGCTGCACCCGGATCGAAATCGACGGTTCCGCGGAAGTAGCCGGCGACATAGATGTTTCCAGCTGCATCAGTGATCATTATATTGCTCTTGTCGAGGAGGGTGTCACCAAAACTTTTAGCCCAGTTGAGCGTCTGGGTCTTTGCGGTAATGGTTGTGAGCAGGAAGCCGATGGTTACGAGTAGTAAGTTTTTCATGATTGGTTATTTGAGCTCAAAACAACTGTTTTGATGCACAGCGGCCTATACCCTGATCCGGGTAATTTTTATCCGTGGTAGCACGGATGTGGTAGTGCAGGAAGATTGAAACGAGTCTCCCAGGCCAGCCGAACTAGCGCCCCCCGTAGCTGTTCCTTCTCGCTCTTCACAAGTGGCTCATTGAAAATAACACCTCTAAGGCCCGAAATCCAAACTCCACCACAAAAGCCGATGTTCAATCCCGGTGCTTGGGCATTTGCGACTGACGGAACTAGGAATAAGAAGAGAAGAAGCAGAGCTTTTTTCCTTTTACATCTTAAACACTTCTTACAGACCTTGATTGCCACTGAGGCTAAATCCAGAGGTTTTTATATTTAAAAACATAAAGAGATCCTTTCAAAGCCATGTCTACTCCTTCGGAATTTTGAATTTATTTATCCAGATCGCGTTGGAATCAATTTGAGTTTTCCCTGCAAGAGGCTTGAAGACAAGCATACGAGGTTTTTTTAAATAATCCAGATCATTTAATCTCCAGCTTATTTTCGGATATGGAGGGACCATTCGCCAGTTCACTATCGTATCGGGGCTCTTCAATATGCCTCGAAAG
>JAFAAT010000043.1 GCA_023426425.1 Bacteroidota bacterium
ATCTTAAGGAGGATCGGTTTTCTTTTGTCTTTATTAAGATCCTGCAGGCGGTTTAAGATGCGCATGAGGGGCTCTTTATCCTGGAGCTCACGGAGACCAGGCGTATTGGGACTGCTCACATTGACAACGAAATAATCAACTACGTCCACGAGAGCAAGAAAGCCTTTTTCATAATCCAGCAATGCGTCTTCGTTAGGAGTATCTTTGTTCTTACCGATGTTGCCGCCAATGATGATTGCTTCTTTCCTCTTCCTGCGACGTTCGGCGGCTGCTACTGCGCCGTCGTTGTTGAAGCCCATTCTGTTGATGAGTGCCTGATCTGAGGGTAAGCGGAAGAGTCTGGGCTTTGGATTGCCTGGCTGGGCACGAGGTGTTACGGTACCTATTTCTATGAAGCCAAAACCCAGGCAGGCGAGGGCGTCGGAAAACCTGGCGTCTTTATCGAAGCCGGCGGCAAGACCAACTGGATTTGGGAAGGTGATGCCCCACAGCTTGCGCTCCAGTGAGGGGTGTTTCGTCGAGTAAGTATTTCTAAGAAAAGATCTGAGAATCGGGATCTGATAAGCAGTTTGTAGACGGTTCATCACCAGGTAGTGCACCTGCTCGGGATCAATATTGAAAAGCAGTTTTCTTATCAGCCTGTACATAGCGGTCAAAGATACTGTGGTGGTTTGATCTTTTTTAACAATTAGCGCACACTGCTGTTGTACCTAAACCTTAATTTTATTCCAGCTATGCGTTTCACTCTCTTGCTGTTTCTTTTCTTTTCATGGCGCATTGTTGCGTTGGCGCAAAGCATTACAGGAGATGTGATAGACATTGCTGACAGGCTACCAATTACTGATGTATCGATACAGAATATCCACACAGGGTACACAGTGACCACGGACGAGGAAGGGAAATTTGAAATACTGGCGACCAAAGGCCAGTTGCTGGAGTTCCGGAAACTTGGATTTAAGACAGTGAGGATTCGACTTCCGGAAGGAACGATACCGCCGTATTTTAAAATTGTTATGCAGACCGGTCCAATTGAATTACCCGAGTTTGAACTTGAGGATGGGGTACCGGACTATGCCAAGGATAGCCTTGAGTATTATGAGCTGTACAAGAACTTTCTTGAGTTTCCTGAGCTGACCGGCCTGGATGTGATCAGACATCCGTTCAGTGCAATGAGCAAACGAAACCGCCAGATATGGGCGTTTCAGAAGGAGTATACCCGTTTTGAGCAGGAAAAATATGTGGATTATATGTTCAACGAGAGGCTTGTGGGAAACATTACTGGCCTGACTGGAGATAGTCTGCAGTATTATATGCGAAGGTACAGGCCAAGCTATGAGCAGCTGAGAATGATGAATGACTACAATTTCTACCTGTATATTAGAGAAAGTGCGGAGGTGTATAGGAATATAAGAAGGCTCCGGGAAGGTTTTCGCCGGTCGCCTAACTAATAAGTAAATTGAAAATTACCTGAAGTAGGAATACTGCTCTCGCATTATTTCGTAGAACTCTTCTGCTGTCGCACAGTTCTTCTCCTGGTTTGCAATTCCGTAAAGATTTCCGTTGATGTTAAAGAAGGCAATTGCTTTGTTTGGATTGGTGATCCAATGCTTTTGATCTTTTAATTCAAATCCCTCCACAATCAAATTGATACCTCCGAGTTCGAACCTCCAGGAGTTATCCTCATTCCGCACAATATTAAAAGGGTACATCTGTTTTTTGTTTTCCTATGTCATAGGCACAAAAATCAGGCTAAGCAGTTGTCGCAATGGCTACTAGAAAGCCGTTTTAACGAATTGTAAAACAGCTGTTTTCCTCAATCCAGAAAATACAGGTGTAACTTGTTGGTTTTCAATGGAACGCCTGATCAGAAGGTTAAACCTGAGTTGTCCGTTCGAAAACATCGTTAACAAGCCGTTAAGAAATCATTCCTGTTTTGGAGCTTTTGCATGCATGGGCAGGAGCAGCAAAATTCCCCAAATAGTGTAGCGGCAAGGAACAGGTTTACCTCAACAGGTGGGGAAAGTGCAGGCTGATCAATGGAATAGTTTTTTCCATTTTCATTAATATGTCATTTGATCTTAGGAGGGCCACACAGGTTTTATTGTTCTTTGTTCTCATATTTGTGATCTTGTCGTACGGAAAGCCGTTTCTGGTTCCGGTAATATTTGCGGCTTTGTTTGCCATGCTGCTTCTACCTATAGCCAAGAAACTGGAGCCTGGAACGGGCAAAGCTGGGTCCGTCCTCCTTTCTATACTCATTGTTGTGGCGGTGGTAGCGGGAATATTTGCATTATTGAGCTGGCAGGTCGCTGATATAGCCAGTGATGCAAGTAAGATTGAACAGGAGATCAAGAAAAAGCTTGCTACTCTTAGTACACAGATTACTGAAAAGCTGGGGATCAGCCAGGAGCAGCAACAGAAGATTGTTCAGAAACAGCAATCGTCAGCTGGAAGTATTAGCAGCTATATAGGAGGTGCTCTGAATTCTCTGGCGGGTATTTTCACCAATGCATTGTTGGTGCTCGTATATATTTTCCTGTTCATGTACTTCAGGACCAGGCTGCGGAACTTCATACTGAAGCTGATGCCAGAGGGGCAGAAGCAGGAAGCTGATAAAGTAATGACTGAGTCCAGGAAAGTGGCTGAACAGTATCTTGGTGGATTGGCTTTGATGATTGTCTGTTTGTGGATACTGTATGGGATTGGTTTCACAATTGTTGGGGTAAAGAATGCATTGTTCTTTGCTATTTTATGTGGTTTGCTGGAGATAGTTCCGTTTGTGGGGAACCTTATAGGCACTACACTTACTGCTTTCATGGTTCTGGCGCAGGGCGGCAGTGGAGGAATGGTACTGGGGGTGTTGGCTACCTATGCGGTGGTGCAGACGTTTCAGAGTTATGTGCTTGAACCACTTATAGTAGGATCAAACGTGAATATAAACCCACTCTTCACGATCCTGGTGCTGATATTTGGGGAGTTTTTGTGGGGTCTTCCGGGGATGGTGCTGGCCATTCCCGTGCTCGGAATTGTAAAGATCATCTGCGATCATGTGAAGGCCCTGCAACCCGTGGGCTATCTTATAGGAGAAAACAAGAACTCAGATGCGGCGGGTAAGCTGAAGGACAAAGCCAAGAGATTTTTTAAAAAGCGTGGATAGAAGCGCAGTTTACAGGTCTACCTGGTAGTCAAGAAGGCGCTTCTTCCAACCTTTGAAGTCGTTGATGAGGCTGCCGAGGTTTTCTTCTGCATCTTTAATGAGGTGACTGTTTACCTGAAGGATGTATTCGCGTAATTGTTCGAAGCTCAGTTTGTAGTTTTCGGGGAGCATGTCGAGCATCTGTTCCACAATGTACTCTCCCTGATCGCTGAGGATTAGCTTAACTCCAAGTACGTAGGAGGCATAAATAAGTTTAACCTCAGTCTCTGTCATGATCAGCGGCTTATCAGGGTCCGAGGCCATGATCTTTCGGATAAGTGCTTCTAGTTCATCCTTATTGAGGATTTCGGGATCAGTGTCGCCTGAGATCAGGTCTGCCAGAATAAAGAACAGGTAGGCCTTCACGTAGTTGAGAGAAAACAGTACGTGCCTGCGCATCTCGGGTACAGGAGGTATTGAAATGATTTTCTCGGTACTGATCATGCCATGTGAATAACTATAAACGTGCCGTGGGAGCCTTAAAATTAAAGGGGCATTCACAGCCGCATCTTAAGTCTTTGGGAATCATTGGACAGCTTCAGCAATTTCGCTTTCAGCAGGCAGCGTTTCGCCTGTGATGAGCTTTAGTTTGATAATCCGTTTAATTGATTGTTCTAATTGCCTGCTTGTCGCGTCTCCTTTCTCCAAAGCTGTAAGTATCTGACGGTGAAGATTTTCGGGCTCCATGGGCATGATGATCAGATCTGCCCCAGCCTCTACTGCGCGCCAGTCTGCGTTTTTATAGCGGGAGACAGCTTTCATGTTCATCGCATCGGTGGTAATGATGCCATCGTAGCCAAGTTCGTCCCGGAGGAGTCCCGTAGAGACTGTTCTGGAAAGGCTGGCAGGAAGTCCGCGTGTATTGTAATTGTTGTTGCCTCGGATCGTAATGTGTCCGATCATTACTACGACCGGTTTGGAGCGGTCAATGACCTGACGGAAGGTTTCCAGCTCTGTGAGAGGACCGTTGATGTAGACTGAGCTTTTGTGGGAATCGCCCCGGACGGCCCCGTGGCCGGGGAAGTGTTTTGCGGTGGCTGCGATCCCTTCAGCCTGCAAGGCGTTAATGAAGGCGACGGACCGTGCGACAATATCGGTAGGATTGTCACCAAAGGAGCGGTTGTTGATGATGGACTTATTTGCTGCGATATCTACCACAGGTGCGAAGTTGAGGACAGCACCAACCTCTTTCATCTGGGTGGCAATCTTCCTCGTTTGCTGCGTCACCACGGTGTCGTGGGTTTGGTCGCTGGCGGGCATCACGGGCGTAGCGTCAGACCATTTGTTTTTGAGCAGGGAGGGCTCACAGTCGCAGGCGTAGAGTGGCTGGAGGTTGTCTTTTTTCTTAAGTTTGTTGAATGCGAGGACCTGCTTCCTGAAGTCGGCTTTTGAACCTTTGAGGAGAAGGACCCCTCCGGCTTTTTCGGTGTCGATGAGCTCAAGAGCGTTGCGGTAATCTGAGCCTCCTGTGGTGGATGCCACCATGATCATTTGAGAGGCGCGTTGTTCGGGAGACATGTTTTGATAAATAGTCTCTACGGATTGCCTGAGCATTTTGTCCGGGTTGAAGAATTTTTGGGCCAGATCAGTAGTGGCAGAGAGGGAATCAGTGGTAATTGTCTGTTCCTGAGGTGCCGGTGAGGGGGTTTCCTGAGGAGTACCAGAAAGAATAGCTAATAGGCCCAGATAGTAGATATATGCTGTTGTCATGGCGCTTCATTTACACAAATCCTGCAGACCCACATGGCCAGTTGCAGCAAGGAAGATTGAGCAAAAGCTATGCCTTCGGTAGTTGTGAATTGTTAATTGTCAATTGTCAATTGTTAACTGTTAATTGTCAATTAGAGGGACTGGGACGGCTTTGAAGTGCCTTTGGAACGGGGTAGATACCGGGTAAGAACGGTGTAAGAACGGGGTAAGACCCGAGTAAGAGCCGAGTAAGAAAGGAGTAAGAGCGGAGTAGTCGTTCTGTAGGTGTTCTACAGGTGTTCTGTAGGTGTTCTGTAGGTGTTCTGTAGCTCGAGGGGGTGACTACGAGGTTTTAATAATGTGGGGAAGGAGGGGTGGTAAGCATTCCAGTGCATTGACTGCAGACCAGACAAGCAAAAATACTCAAGAGGTTGGAATGGCACAACTTTAATAAATGTAGGTTCAGGGTGCGGACGATGTCCGGCCTTTGTTTCTAATGGGTTATCTACAAGACTATGCAAAATATCTTCTGAAACACAAGCTGGACCAGCTTGCGGAGGTTCAATTGCGTAAACTGAGGGAACTGAATCCACCGGTGCTTGCGCATTTCGAGCATGTGGGAGCAGAAGGGCACCTTGAACTTGTGAAACATTCGATGACCCAGTTTTTGGAGGCACTTATTGAGGGGAAGGAACTCCTGCTGCTGGAACAGAAGAGTGAGAAATGGGAAAAGGACCTGGTTAAGGGAATTGACCGAACCGCAATCACTCTGACTGATATAGTGCTGATTAGTGTGGCGGACAAAGTTGCAATGGCCACTTTCCTGGGGGAGTACACGAAGCGCGTGAAAGTAGCATTGGCTGTTATGGAGGAATTAGAAGGCTACTATACGCAGGTGCATGTGCTGGCCGCGGCTACGATAAGCAGAATCCAGGAAGCAGAAAAGCTAAAAAGGGCTGAAAGCGAAGAACGCTACCGTGATATTTTTGAGAATGCGAGTGACCTGATCCACATAGTGAGTCCTGAGGGTCAGATTCTTTATGCTAATAAGGCATGGCATGACTCCCTGGGATATACGGAGGAAGATTTAAAACACATCAGTATTTATGATGTTGTAGTGGAAAGGGAGCGAGATCGGTACCGGGCGTATAGGGACCGTATCGTATCGGGTCTGCCGGCGCTAGAGAACCTGAACACTTTTTTCAGAACTAAAGACGGGAGAGAGATTGCCATTGAAGGCTATCTTACCTGTAAGTACCGGGATGGGAAGCCTCAATATACCCGAAGCATATTGCGAGACGTGACGCTGCGCAGGGCGGCTGAACAACAGATACAATTCTATACTGCTCAGTTAGTTGAACGTGAAGAAAATATAAGGCAGCTGATTAGAAATGCGCCTGATGCTATAATAGTAATAGATGCGGAGAGCAGAATAAAACTTTGGAATCCGAAGGCAGAGACAATGTTTGGCTGGCTGGCGATGGATGTTGTAGGAAAAGACCTTACGGAGCTCATCATCCCGCCGAGGTATAGAGAACCACATCGCCAGGGAATGAAGCGGCATCTGGAGACGGGAGAGGAACGGGTGATGAACCGCACCATTGAAATTACTGCGCTTAACGTGAAAGGCGAGGAATTCTACATTTCACTAACCATTTCGAAAACTACACAGGCAGGGGAGCCCGTGTTCATTGCATTTGTACGGGACATTTCGGATATCAGGAAGAACGCGTTGGAATTGCAGAAAAAAAGCGAGGAACTGGAGAGATCGAACCAGGAACTTGAGCAGTTTGCCTGGCTGGCATCACATGACCTGAAGGAGCCATTAAGAAAGATTCACACGTTTAGCGATATGATTTTGAGGCAGCGTGGACAGCTTCCGGCAAATACAGCACGTTATCTTCAGAAGATCCAGCATTCTGCGCAAAGGATGACGAACCTCATCGAAGATATTCTGTCTTATAGCAATGTCTCAAACGACGAAGGAGAGTTTGTGCTTACCGACCTGAATTCGATACTTCAGGATGTATTGATTGATATGGAGGTGGCGATAAATGAAAAACGAGCGAAAGTTATTGTTGACAACCTTCCTGTTGCTGAAGTGTTACCTTTTCAGATCCGTCAGCTTTTTCAGAACCTGCTCAGCAATTCGATTAAGTACAGTAAGCCGGACGTACCACCTGTGATTGAAATAACTGCGTCAACTGTAGAGGGCAAACTATTGCAGATATCAGTGAAGGACAATGGGATAGGTTTTAATCGTGACTATGCAGAGAAGGCATTTCAGATCTTCCAGAGACTTGTCCCGAAAACGGAATATGAGGGTACGGGGATTGGCCTGGCTCTGTGTAAGAAAATAGTGGAAAATCATAATGGAACCATTTCTGCGGAAAGCGAAGAGGGTGTGGGCAGCACATTTCTGATAACTATGCCGGTGCAACATGAGACCCAGAAGCAAAGCCCTGCTGTAGAGATTTGAGCGGCTAGAGGGTACAGTGCACGCGTCTTATACATGCATAGGAGCGGTCATATCTTCGAGCTTGGTATGATTTTTACACAAATAATCTTTACAACAGAGAAAGGCAAATATTCTACAGTTTAGCTAAGGTCCACCAGATCAAAGAATTAACTCATTGATTAATAGTTTTCATTACGTTCCAAAGTAAGAATGTAGCATATTTTTTTCACCCAACAGCACACACTGCAACATGGCAAATCAACCTAAAGGCAACAACGGCGTTGAAAAGAAACATTTGAATGGCCACCACCACCCTGAGGAGACGGTGGAAGTGATGCCAGAGGCCAAACCAGCCAAGCGAACAAAATCTAAACCAAAGTCCACGACGTTTGAATCACTTCCTACCGGTGAGCTCTACAGGGAGCTACTGACGGTGCTGATGGAGGTCAGGAACGGAAACTTTGAGGTGAGGATGCCGATTGACCAGGTGGGCATCAGCGGAAAGATCTGCGACACGCTCAATGAGATTATTTCGCTGAACCAGAAAATGACCCAGGAGTTTACCCTTGCCAGCAAGATGATTGGTAAGCATGGTAAACTCAACCATAGGATTGAAGTGCCATTTTCAAAAGGTGCCTGGACCGCTAAGGCGGAATCCTTGAACACGCTGATTGGTGACCTTGTGCACCCGACGATTGAGATTGCAGGGGTAATAAGTGCGGTGGCGAAGGGAAACCTGTCGCAGGAGATGCCGCTGCAGATTGGTGATCACGTGTTGCAGGGAGAATATGCGAAGATTGCGCGGGAGGTGAATGATATGGTGAAGCAGCTGAACCTGTTTTCTGCGGAGGTGACCCGTGTGGCGCTGGAAGTGGGAACGGAAGGTAAGCTGGGCGGGCAGGCCAAGGTGAAAGGGGTAGCGGGGGTTTGGAAGGACCTGACCGATTCGGTGAACCAGATGGCGAGCAACCTGACTGGCCAGGTGAGAAACATTGCCGAGGTGACTACAGCGGTGGCGAAAGGTGACCTTTCCAAGAAGATTACAGTGGATGTGAAGGGAGAGATCCTGGAGCTTAAGAACACGATTAATACGATGGTGGATCAGCTGAACTCATTCTCAGTGGAGGTGACCCGCGTGGCGCGTGAGGTAGGTTCGGAAGGTAAGCTGGGTGGACAGGCACGAGTGAAAGGTGTGGCTGGTGTATGGAAAGATTTGACAGACTCTGTGAACCAGATGGGTAGTAACCTGACGGCGCAGGTGCGGAATATTGCGGAGGTGACCACGGCGGTGGCGAAGGGAGACCTTTCCAGGAAGATTACAGTGGATGTGAAAGGAGAGATCCTTGAGCTAAAGAATACAATCAACACGATGGTGGATCAGCTTAACTCGTTTGGTTCGGAGGTGACCCGTGTGGCAAGGGAGGTAGGATCTGAAGGTAAGCTTGGCGGTCAGGCTACGGTGGAAGGCGTTGGTGGTGTTTGGAAGGATCTGACGGATTCGGTGAACCAGATGGCGAGTAACCTGACGGGGCAGGTGCGGAACATTGCGGAGGTGACAACTGCGGTGGCGAATGGTGACCTTTCCAAGAAAATTACAGTGGATGTTCAGGGAGAAATTCTTGAGCTGAAGAATACGATTAACACGATGGTGGACCAGCTGAACTCGTTTGGTTCGGAGG
>JAFAAT010000325.1 GCA_023426425.1 Bacteroidota bacterium
TACTCGCTAAAGCCGGCAATAACAATGAAGCAATTGAAGTATTTGAGCGTATGATTGCCTGTTGCAGCCCTACAGGTCTGCTCTCTGAAGAAATCGACCCGACATCTGGTAGCGCCCTGGGAAATTATCCGCAAGGGTTCACCCATATAGGACTGGTTAATGCAGCATTGGCGATTAATGAATCACTGAAAACTACTGTCAACTGACATGCAGACAGGACAGGTAATACTCTGGGGTTTTGCGGGTACCATAGTACTGACTCTGATACTTGCTGCTGCTCGTCCAATGGGTCTGACCAGGTTCGATTTACCTTTTCTGCTGGGTACAATGATCACCAAAAACCGCAACAAAGCATCCTGGATCGGCTTCCTGATCCATTTGTTAATAGGCTGGCTCTTCGCAGCTTTGTATGCTACTATACTTTTCTCTGCAAGTTGGCAGGGCTGGGGTTGGGGGGCAGCTATCGGGTTGATTCACGGCGGCTTTGTGCTTACAACCGGCATTGAAATTATCAGTTCTTTTCATCCCCGAATGGCACAACCCTATCAAGGTCCAACCCCCACCAGACAACTGCAGCCACCTGGATTCCTTGCCAAAAACTACGGCAAGGGTACTCCTTTGGTAACTCTGGCAGCACACTTAGTCTACGGTGCCATACTCGGAGCTTTCCTGCATTGAACGAGTGGCAGTACATGTCCGACCTATACCTTCGACCGGTTCTTCACGTGCACCACATAGAGAAACACGGTGAACGCCAGAAGGAAAAGCGGCAATGGGAGTAGATACTGCAGGTCCATGGCTATTGTTTAAGTGTTTTCAGATTTCGCTGGTCGCGTGATCGTTCTAGGGGCTGGCATTCTTCCTTTCTGGCACAAAGGTATCACCGCTTTGTCGCGTCAAATTATTCTTAATAGACATGTTTTTGTCTGAATCAGCCAGAAGTTGCAATGAATCCCTACTTGATGTGCCTGAGATCGGAGGGTCGAGACCTCGTAAAACTGTAGAATGTATTGCTAAACGCGGCTACTGTGTCATAACCCACCAGGTACGAGATTTCATTGATCGGCTTGTTAGTCTTCAAAAGGAGCTCTATAGCCTTGATCATCCTGAGTGTCTTCAAATACTGCAGGAAAGAAATGTGCAGATGTGTCTGAAACAGCCGTGAAAGTGACCGCTCACTCATATTAAACTGCCTGCTCAGGTCCTTTAACGTTAGTGGCTCCGCAAGATGTGCTGCCAGGTAGTCTACCACTTCCTGCATTCTTTCATCATCCGTCTCCGGCAGCGTGATCAGTGAAAGTGTCTTAGATATTGATGGTAGAAGATGTTTGATTGCTGCCAGAAAGATGAAATCGGGGTGTTCCTTATCTATATGCTGTTCATCCCATCGCTCCGTAAAGCTGATCATCTCAATCAGCAGGTCCGGCGCAGGGTAAATGCCCATCTGGCTGAAGAAAGGGTTTACGTGGTCGTCAAAAGCATAGTAGTAAAGCGAGCGTAGTACAGTTGCAGAATGTCCAAGTTTTAGCTGGTGCGGAATACCGGGAGGAATCCAGAAATAATGCCTCGCCGGAACAATATAGGTACTCTCAAGGATCGTGACATAGGCAAGGCCTCCTTCTACATAGCTAAGCTGACCCTTCTGGTGCGTGTGAAACGGAATCAGTTTCTCAGACCGTTCATGCAGAACAAATACTGCTTCGGGTTGCTGATCGATATAAGGGAGTAAGGCTATTAAACCCATTTGGCTGGATTAAGCTTCTGAAGACAGGCTTCGTAGCACCTAAGATACAAAAACACCTCGTGATCCGGGATGTAACCTTTTATCCAAAACTTGTTCTAACAACTTAAGTAGAACATGAGAGTCTACCACGCAAAAACCATTACCAACTTTTATGAACAGAAACTATCAAAGACCGGAAGAAACCCTTGCTGAAGACAGTTCAGAATCTGGATTAACCACCAGCGAACAGATTGAAAAGATAGCCTGGCACTTCGGAAAAATTATGACTACACTGGGTTTGGACCTGAACGACAGCAGCCTTCGCGAAACACCTATGAGGGTTGCGAAGATGTACGTGCATGAAGCTTTCATGGGTCTGAACCCTCTCAACGACCCGAAAATCACTTTGTTTGAAAATCAGCTACGGAACGATGAAATAGTGCTCGAAAAGGATATCCCTTTCTATTCCTGTTGTGAGCATCATTTTGTGCCGATTGTCGGAAAGGCACACATCGCCTACATACCCAAAGAACAAATTATCGGCCTTTCAAAGCTGAACCGGATTACCCATTATTTCTCAAAGAGACCGCAGGTGCAGGAAAGGCTAACCTCAGACATAGCCAACCACCTAAAGGAGGTGATGAAGATTGAAGACGTAGCAGTCATAGTAGAGGCCGAGCATTTATGTGTGGCTTCGCGCGGCATCAACCATACCGGCTGCACAACCACAACAACCAGTTTTCACGGGGTCTTTCGCGAGGCCGGTAAACGACAGGAATTACTCTCCCTGATTGCCATGTAGCTTTGCGCTAGTTTAAAGTAAAGTTGTTCAGGTTGCCGATATTCAAATTGGAGATCCCCTGCAGGTATAACCAATTGCGGAACTGTACGGGATCCTCAGGCATAAAATGAATTATCGATCCGCCTTTCAACATAAACGTGAAGAATCCTACCGATTCACGATACCTGAGAATTTGTTCGGGTGAAAATTCGAAACCAGGATACGGCCTGTAGTCTGGAGAAGCAGTGTTTTTCATGTATTGCTGTGTTTTAAAGTGTAAGAAGCCCCATGTGTTGTCTGTGAACCGGTTCACACCTGGCGCTACGTCCACATTCACAAATCTAGAACGATACCAACGTCTGTATTTGCGCCTTCAGGACTTGTTTTTATCAGAAGCCGCCAAAAGCTGTTAAACGTTGGTTCCTGGTGCTATTTAGTCGTACCATGGCAATTTATTTGCAGTAGATATCGAAAACAATAGCTATGATAGATCATGCTTCTGAAACAAAAGTATTCCACGTTACTCCAAACACCCGAACCGAACGGTGGGTAGTTTCGCAGGAACAGTCTCAGTTTAGAAAGGAATTTGTAAGGAAGGGAGATGCCGTGTTATTCGCTACCAGCAGGGCCAGGGAAACTGCCTATGCAGTGGTGAAAGTCCACCGGGGTGATGGAAGTACCGAATACGTGTCGAGCTATAGGTCCGAGAGGTATAAGAGTCGCAAATGAGCGCAAAGCCTAAACGCCTTAAAATCGACCTGGCAAGAATAACTCGTCAAGGGCGTAGGTATGGACACCAGGCTCTTGATTCAGTCCGGCTTCAATCATCGCGCGTGCCACTGTGGCACCGTCTATAGGCCTGTACTTCTTCAATAATCCAAGGCTGTTCATTCCCCTTAGGACATGATAACCCAGCTCTTCTCCTGTGCGCTTTTCCTTTCGCTTACCTGTAATCAATGAGGGCTGCAAAATCGATATGCGCCTGAACGGCAGCTTCTTAATTTCCCTTTCCAACTCGCCTTTCATCCTCGGGTAGAAAATAGCAGAGTTTGGGTTCGCTCCGGATGAGGAAACCAGGACATACGAGGGTACCTGGTTCTTTGCAGCCGCTTCAGCAAATTCATACTGGTAAGTGTAGTCAACTTTGTACTGTGCATCCTTACCTCCTGCCTGCTTCAAGGTAGTGCCCAGAGTAGATAGCAATATATCTCCCTTGACCAGGTGCTGCCAGGTTGCAGGCTCATCAAAATTTACCACCTGCTCTTCAAGCTTTTCATGAGCAGTGCCTGATGGTCTTCTCACAAAACTGATCACCTTGCCTATGCGGGAATCCCCAATCAGCAGATCAATCAATGATGATCCTACCAGACCTGTTCCTCCTATTACTAATGCTGTTCCCATATCGTAGAGACGGGCGATTGCCCGTCTCGAAAGATTTCCGTCTCAAAAAATTTCCGTCTCAACAAATTACGGGTCTAATTCGATTGTCCGTCTCAAAAGAATTTCCGTCTCTTATAAAATTATTCAAAAAAGCGTTGACAATATCCTGCTGTTCTTTTTTCTAATCCTGCTATCCAAAACTCCCTCAAACAAATCTCCTTTTTCCCTGAGGCGCTCAGGCAATGTGTGAAGGGTGAACGCCTGCGGATCAAGTCGGTCATCGATTTCCTCCCACTCCAATGGCGTGGACACTACGGGTCGGTGCGCCGGTCTCACAGAATACGGCGCAGCCAGGGTATCCGCATAGTCGTTCTGGGTATAGTCCAGAAACAGTTTGTTCCCCCTCGATGATATACTCACTGCAGTAGTAGTAATCTCAGGCAAATGTTTTTGAATATCGCCGCAAATACTCTTTGCTATGCTCCTCGTATCCTTGTACGTAAATCCTTCACATGGAATGTAAATGTGCATGCCTGTCTTCCCCGATGTCTTTGGAAATGCTGTTAAGCCCAGGCTGTCCAGCAAAGACCTGGCAGCCGTCGCCGCTTTTACCACCTTCCCGTAATCCTCATCAGAAGGGTCCAGGTCCAGCACAATATAGTCAGGTTCCTCCGGCCGGTCTGTTCTGGAATGCCAGGGATTGAAATCAATGCATCCCAGGTTGATGGCATATAGCAGAGTGGATTTCTTATTGCAAACCAGGTAATCGATCACTGACCTCTTTCCCTCAGCCTTATGTTTTCTTTTGTCCCGGAAAATGTCTGCCCAATCCGGCTGCATGCCTTCCATATCTTTTATGTACATGCCGCTTTTAAAAACTCCTTCGTGTTTAACATACAGCGAAAGCGGTCGCTGCTTCAGATAGGGTAGGAGCGTGTCTGCAATCTCTGTATAGTACTTGATAAGCAATCCCTTCGGGATGTCCTTCCATATCTCTTCCTCAATATTAGTGAGCGTTACTTTGTCGCCATCTACATCAATGTCCCCGGTAGAATATATAGGCTGTGCAAGCAGCTTCTGCCAATTGTCGGTAACTGCTGCCTTAGAAGCCTGTACTTCAGACTTAACCGCTCGCGCAGGTTTATCATGGCGCAGCCCAATCAGGATCACCGGATGCCTGATCTTCCCCGTCGCACTTTTCTGACTCGATTGTTGGAATTGTCCCACAATCTCAGGTTTAGTCCAGTGTTTCGTGCCATGTTCCTGTATGTCTTCTGGATTCTGAAAAGGCGCCTCAGCTACCTCAATCGCCTTTAGCTTCTTCAGCAGTTCTGCTTTCTCCCGTTCCTTTAGTCCGCTTCCTGAATGATGTACATAGCGCAGCCTCCCCCGCTCATCATATTGCCCCAGCAATAAAGTCCGGTAGAAACCAGCCCCACGCTCAGATTCTGTCCATCCACCTATTACATACTCCTCCCTCATCAGTACCGGTACCTTTACCCAGTCCTCAGAACGTTTGCC